>JALYJH010000139.1 GCA_030775415.1 Acidobacteriota bacterium
ATTTCTATGTGTTTGAAGCCGGCGTCGCGGAGGAAGCGGCCTACTTCGGCTTCGGTGAAGCCAAACCAGACGTCGGCGAACATGTCCCTAGCTTCTTGATAGTTGTGGCGGAGGAGGTCGAGGACTACGATGCGGCCGCCCGGCTTCAGGATGCGGTGGGCTTCGCCGATAGCTTGCTGGGGGTGTTGGGCGTGGTGCAGGGCTTGGCTGAAGAAAGCCAAATCCACTGTGCCGGTGCGGATGGGCACCTCTTCGATGTCTCCTTTGCGGTATTCGAGGTTGTTTACGCCGTGTTTGCGGGCTAGTTCGGCGCCGTACTCGACCATTTTTTCGGAATTGTCGATGGCGATTACTTTCTTCGCGCGGCGGGCCAATAACTGCGAGAACGTGCCTTCGCCGGCGCCTAAATCGGCGATAATCAGCGGGGGCATCAGTAGTAATAAGGTTTCTGCCAAGCCTTCCCAGGAACGGCCCGGGACGTATTGGCGGCCGAACTTTCCAGCCATTTCGTTGAAATAGGCGCGGACCTTGTCCTGGCGGCGTTTCATGGTGTGCAGCAAGGCTTCGGAGTCGTGCTCGGCTTCGGGAATTTCGCCGGCGGCTTCGCGGAGGACCTCCATGAGTTGGGAAAAGGACTTGGATTCGCTGCTGCGGGGCTGGCGCAGGCGGTAGAGAACGCTTTTGCCACTGCGGCGATCGTCGACCAGGCCGGCGCTTTTTAGTTGAGCTAAATGAGTTGAAATCCGGCTCTGCCCCATGTTCAGAATGGCCTGCAATTCGGCAACCGAGAGTTCTTCCCGCGTGACTAATAGCAGGATGCGAATGCGGCTAGGATCTGCCAGGAGGCGCAGGTTTTGGAGCATTGACGCCATACAATGTTATGGACTAATATATCAACATATCTGGATTGATAGATACAAGTATTTGCTGCAGCAGATTTCGCCACCGAGGAGATTGAATGAGTACAGCTATCGCTAGTAACGACTACAAGGTCGCCGACTTGAGTCTGGCCGAGTGGGGCCGCAAAGAGATTTCGATCGCCGAATTTGAAATGCCGGGATTGATGTCGATCCGCAGGAAGTATGCGGTGGGCCAGCCGCTGAAGGGCGTGCGCATCACCGGGTCATTGCACATGACCATTCAGACCGCTGTGCTGATCGAAACGTTAGTCGACTTGGGCGCGTCGGTTCGCTGGGCTAGCTGCAACATCTTTTCGACGCAGGATCACGCGGCTGCGGCCATTGCTGCCGCTGGGATTCCGGTCTTTGCCTGGAAGGGCGAGTCACTCGAAGAATATTGGTGGTGCACGTATCAGGCGATCAGCCATCCGGATGGCAAGGGGCCGGAACTGGTAGTCGACGATGGCGGCGACGTGACTCTGCTAATTCATCGCGGATATGAGCTCGAGAACGGCAGCAAGTGGGTTGATTCGCCTTCGGAGAGCCACGAAGAGAAGGTCATCAAGGATCTTCTCAAGAAGGTTCACAAAGAAACGCCGAGCCGCTGGCGCGATCTGGTGAAGGCCTGGCGCGGCGTTTCGGAAGAAACAACCACCGGCGTTCACCGTTTGTACAAAATGCAGGAGGAAGGCAAGCTGCTGGTACCAGCGATCAATGTCAACGATTCGGTGACCAAGTCTAAGTTCGACAATCTGTATGGCTGCCGTGAGTCGCTGGCGGATGGAATCAAGCGCGCTACCGATGTGATGGTGGCGGGTAAGGTTGCGGTGATCTGCGGTTACGGCGATGTGGGCAAGGGCTCGGCGCATTCGCTGCGTGGGATGGGCGCACGGGTGGTAGTGACGGAGATTGATCCGATTAACGCACTGCAAGCCGCGATGGAAGGCTTCGAAGTGACGACGGTCGAAGACACGTTGGGGCGCGGCGATATTTACGTGACCACCACCGGGAACGTGGACATCATTACGCTCACGCATATGCGGCACATGAAGGATCAGGCGATTGTGTGCAACATCGGACACTTCGATAACGAGATTCAGATCGATCCCCTGAACTCCGCGAAAGATGTAAAAAAGACCAACATCAAACCGCAAGTGGATATGTACACCTTCCCCGACGGCCACAGCATCTTCATGCTGGCGGAAGGGCGGCTGGTCAATCTGGGCTGCGCCACCGGGCACCCCAGTTTCGTTATGAGCAACAGCTTCAGCAATCAGACACTGGCGCAGTTGGATCTCTGGAAGAACAAGGACACCTACAAAGTCGGCGTGTACACTCTTTCGAAGAAGCTGGACGAGGAAGTGGCCCGGCTGCATCTCGAAAAAATTGGCGTGAAGCTGACGACGCTGACTAAAAAGCAGGCGGATTATTTGGGTGTTCCAGTGGAGGGTCCGTACAAGCCGGATCATTATCGCTACTAAAGAGTTTCGAATCAAAGGAGAGTGAATGTCCGATAAAATGCGACACATATTTACGTCCGAATCGGTGAGCGAAGGCCACCCGGACAAGATGGCGGATCAGATTTCTGACGCCGTACTCGATGCCGTTCTGAAGGACGATCCCACGGGACGCGTGGCTTGCGAGGTTTTAGTCACTACCGGAATTTGCGTGGTGGCGGGCGAAATTACCACCAACACCTACGTAGATGTACCGAAGCTGGCGCGCGAAGTGATCGCGGACATCGGCTTCACCGATGCCAAGATGGGCTTCGATGCGAAGACCTGCGGCATTCTGAACATGATCCAGAGCCAGTCGCCGGATATCGCGATGGGCGTGGACACGGGCGGTGCGGGCGACCAGGGGCTGATGTTCGGCTACGCTTGCGATGAGACTCCGGAACTGATGCCGCTGCCGATTATGATGGCGCACAAGCTGGTTCGCCAGCAGAGTGATGTGCGGCGCGACGGCAAGCTTACGTATTTGCGCCCGGACGCCAAGAGCCAGGTTAGCGTGGAGTATGTGGATGGCAAGCCGAAGCGCATCGACGCTGTAGTGCTTTCGACGCAGCACGACGACGATGTCACGACCGAGCAACTGCGCGCGGATGTGAAAAAGTACATTATCGATCCGATTGTCGGCGGCAGCATGGTAGATTCGCAGACCAAATATCACATCAATCCCACGGGGCGTTTTGTGATCGGCGGACCGCACGGCGATACTGGTTTGACGGGACGCAAGATCATTGTCGACACTTACGGCGGCATGGGCCGTCACGGCGGCGGTGCGTTCTCGGGCAAGGATCCCACGAAGGTGGATCGTTCGGCGTGCTACATGGCGCGTTACGTGGCGAAAAATATCGTCGCCGCGGGGCTGGCGTCGCGCGTCGAAGTGCAGTTGGCTTACGCGATCGGCGTGGCGGAGCCGGTTTCGGTAATGGTAAACACATTCGGCACGGGCACGGTTCCGGAAGAGCGCTTGGTGGAAATGGTGCGCGCGACTTTCGTGCTAACGCCCAAGGGGATGATCGAAACGCTGAAGCTGCGGCGTCCGATCTACCGCAAGACGGCGGCGTTCGGCCACTTCGGCCGCACGGAGGAGACGTTCACTTGGGAAGCGACCGACAAGGCGAAGGCTCTGAAGGAAGCGTCTCACGCGCTGGCGGCTAGCCGCTAGTCGATTCACGATTTGCTAAGAAAGGCATGCCCTGGAGTTCCTCGCTGCCGGCGACGGCAGTTGGGCTCCAGGGTATATTTATTTAGATGGCTCTTATTGAAGGTTGCAAGCATTCGCTCGAGATCACAGTTCCGGAGGCGGAAGTAGATCAGGAAACCGAGCGCGCCGCGGCGGCGATTCAGGGGAAGGTGCGGCTACCCGGGTTCCGCCCCGGCAAGGCTCCGCTGGCGATGGTGAAAACCCGATTCGCGAGCGATATACGGCAGGAGGTTCTGGAAAAGCTGGTGCCGCGATTCTTAAACGCGGCGTTTGAGCAGGATCATTTAAACGTGGTCAGCCAGCCGACTATCAGCGACGTGCATTTTCACAAGGGCGAGCCGCTTAAGTTTAAGGCGGAGTTTGAAGTCGCGCCCGTGTTTGAGTTGGGCGAGTATCAGGGGCTTACGGTAAGTTACGCGGAGCCGGCGGCGTCCGACGAAGACATCAATCAGCGTCTGGAAGCGCTGCGCGAGCGTAAGACTGAGTATGTGAACGAGGAGCCGCGCGCGCTGGTGGATGGCGATTACGCCGTGGTGTCGCTAGAAAGTTTGTCAGGGGTGGATGAAAAGGTCCAGCAGGATGAATTGATGCTGAAGTTGGGCGATGAAGCGACCATGCCGGCGTTTACTGAGAACCTGCGCGGAGCTTCGCCTGAGGAAGCTCGCGAGTTCGAAGTCACTTATCCGGCGGATTACGATCGCGAGAGTTTGGCGGGCCGCACGGTGCGTTTCAAAGCCACAGTAAAGGCCGTCCGGCGTAAGGAACTGCCGGAGTTGAACGATGATTTCGCGAAGGACTTGGGCGATTATCAGACACTCGATGAGCTGAAGGCCTCGATACGCAAAACTATTTTGCATGAGCGCGAGCATCAGGCGCAGGATGACACCAAGCAGCAGATTGTCGCGAAGCTGGTGGATACGCATCCCTTTGCGGTGCCGGAGGTTTTTGTCGACCGGCAGATTGAGGCGAATCTGAATACGCAGCTGCAGCAACTGTCGGCGCAGGGGATCGACCCGAGGTCTTTGAAGCTTGACTGGCAGAAGATTCGCGAGTCACAGAAGGAGCGCGCGGAGCGGGATGTGCGGGCTTCGCTGATCCTGGACAAGATTTCGGATCGCGAGGCGATTGCGGCGACGCAGGAAGATGTGGATCGCGAAGTGCAGCGCTACGCGCGGCAGCAGCGCGAGGCGGTGGCGGTAGTGCGCGCGAAGCTGCAAAAGGACGGAACGCTGAACCGCATCATCGGTCAGATTCGCACGGAGAAAACCTTGAGCTTCCTGTTCGACAAGGCTCGCAAGGAAGCGCCGAAGCCAGGAGAGCTGCCGCCGGATGTGGAACAGGCGGTGGAGGTAGAGGCGAATGAAGGAAATCCCAACGAGCCGAATTCCTAGACTTTTGTGATATCCTGCCCTCATTATGGTAATAATATACTTCCCTTACCAAGGCTGTTAGGCTGAGTTCGGCGTGACAGGCCTTTTATGGCGTAAGGAGTTTTTCGACTTCCTCGATTATCCTGATGTGCTCGACGGTGTCTAGTGGGGCGGATGAGAAGTACATGTTTTCCGAGAAAGGCCGCTCCGCTCTACGCTCAATAGTGAAGTTTGAAGGGGCTATTTTCAATTGCGAAGCATCAACCCCTAGGGATAGGTTTATAGTCTCAAACTGAAGTGGCTGCTCAAACGACCGGGACGCTATTTCACTCAAGCGCTTGGCGAGTGGAGTGAGTAACGGGTTTACGAGGGGAAGTTTTAAGTCGCTAACAAAAATAATTTGGCTAGTTAGGAGCTGCCTGACCGGGACTACGCTTGCGCCAGATATGCTCTTGGAGTGTTGCAATATATCAAGGAGAATAGCGGTTGCGTTTTGAGTCGAAGACCGTGTGTCAATCACTAGGCCGTTGTGGTAAAAGACGATTTGGTCAATAGCTATATCGCCTAGAGTTCCGGCGCCCATAGTTACGCCTTTCTGGAAATCCATTTCCTCAAGAGTCTTGGGAAATTTAGAAAAGGCGTATCGTGCGTGCAGCGTTTCAATTGCATTCGGAACAGTTCTTCGGCCTTTTGGATCAAGCGATTCAATCTCCAAGAGGGCTGTCACTCGCGCCAAGTGGATTGAGACTAGCTGCATAAAATTAGGCGGCCTTCCCAAGACCGCGCACTTGAGTGGAGTTGGCTCCGGTACCCGCCACCAAGTCACGCATGCCGCTAGGAATGGGCAGATCGCTTTGTCGGCTCCCGCCCCATAGCATGGTCCCGACAGAATACCTTGGCTGTGTAATGTTGTCTAACTGGAGATACGGGTCCCAATTGTAAGGCTGGGCGTCTCTACTCGGCTCCACCAACGTGGCCCTGTCCTCAGCCATGCCGCGCGCAATTCAGCAATGGAACTATTTAGATCGTGGTATCCAAACTCAGTTCCGCAGGATGGGCAAATATTGTAGTCTTTGGGTGGATCTTCCATGAGGTACCCGCAGACTGGACATATGTTGATCATGTTAGTAGCGCCTCGTGCAGTTCCATTGAAAATATAGCAGATTGCTCCCGTATCGGTGGCATCGACCTCTATCGTACTCTTCGGCCCTTTTACCGGGTCCATAATAGCGGAACAGGGGATGGGAACCATAAAAGTGCGAATTATATTGGTTCCGTCGATCACTCCCAGCGCCCCAGTTGCCGTATCGAATCGTACGACATCTCCCTGAACCCTTACGCATTGTTGAACCGTAGGCCCTGGAGTGCCCGTGAGAAAACGGTCTGCCATCGCTTCGTAAACGAAAGCGTCAGCCGCTCCAAAATCATTCCCATGTTCGCTAAAATGTCTATGCAATTGTCGCCCGTTTGCAAACGCCGCCATAATGTGCAATCGTGAAATTACAGATCATATCATGAACAAACAGTCGGAAATGATCGAAGGCCCAGAAGCGTTCACGCGGTTTGAGAATGCTATGCGCGCCGTGGTTGCAGTGCCGCATTCTGATATCAAGCAGAGGATCGCGGAGCAGCGCAAGCAGTCGGCACTTAATCCAAATCGACGCGGCCCGAAACGTAAAGCTAAACGGAAGGTCAAGCCTTCCGTTTCCTAGGGCCACGTTGTTTAGTTAGGCGTCGGAGACACCAGTTTGCCGACGCCGATCAATTCGGAATACGTCAAGCGCTTGCCTGCAATCTGGCTCATAGCAACGCCGAACCTATCCGCATCGTTCATGTCGATCCGATTGTTAAACCGAAACGCCTGTTCATCGACGTAACGAAACAGGTGGTACGGCTCCACGC
>JALYJH010000140.1:0-1856 GCA_030775415.1 Acidobacteriota bacterium
CCCTGTTTATCGCGCAAGCCACCAACACGCACCTGAGCGCCGCGCAGGAAATTCAATTGCTCCTGGTGCTGATGCTGACTTCCAAAGGTGCGGCAGCCGTAGCCGGCGGCGGCTTTATCACTCTTGCCGCGACTCTCGCCTCCCTGCATACCGTCCCCGTGGCCGGCATCACGCTGCTCCTGGGCGTCGATCGCTTCATGTCGCAAATGCGCGGACTCACCAACCTCACCGGCAACGCCGTCGCCACCATCGTCGTCGCTAAATGGGAAAATGAATTCGATAGTAGTAAGGCCCTGCTCGTCCAGTCCGGCCGCCGCCCCGTAAAGGTGCCCGAACTCATTCCTAACGAAGAGTAGCTCAGCGCGGCCCTCGGCGTGCTCCTCTCAATCCACATGAAGTGCGAAGAAAGAGCACGATTACTGGGCGCGTACAATCAAGCCACGCTGGCTATTTCCACCACCGTCGAGGACCTGCTTCACGGCTCTCGCTCCGCCTCCGGCCTGATGTACACCATAAGAAGGCACGCCGCGGAAAAAGCGCGCGTTGGTTTCGAGGCAGCAGGTCTCGCCTACGAAGCGCATGTCGGTAAACACTGCTGCGAAGCACCCGGTCAAAACTTCGTACCCGGTAATTAGAGCTAGGCCTTTCCTCCTAAGGTCACTCGGGCGCTTACCCGATGGTGTTCACAACCGTTGAGCCGTATTCTAAGGGTCCTTAAGGAGTGTGACTTTGAAACAACTTTTCCCTTTGGCCGCGTTCCTTGGATTCGCGAGCCTGGCAGCCGCACAGGCGCCCACCGTTGGCAATTGCCCGGTTCTCCCCGCTGACAATATCTGGAACACGCGCATCGATCAACTGCCCGTCCACCCGAGTTCTTCCACTTGGGTCGCCACCATCGGGGCGTCCTCGCCGGTGCATCCCGACTTCGGCTCCGGCCTCTGGGACGGCGGACCTATTGGAATTCCGTACGTGACTGTTCCCGGAACGCAGACGCTTTATCCAGCCACGTTCACGTATCAAACCGAGAGCGATACCGGCCCTTACGCCATCCCCTTGAACGCTCCCATTGAAGGCGGCAGCTCCAGTACGGGCGACCGTCATGCGACGTCCATCGATACCGATCACTGCATCCTTTATGAGATTTTCGATGCCTTCCCGCAGACAGCCAGTTGGCAAGGCGGTTCCGGCGCGATCTTCAACTTAATGTCGAACGCCTTACGCCCCGCCACGTGGACCTCCGCCGACGCCGCCGGTTTGCCCATCTTCCCCGGCTTGGTGCGCTACGAAGAAGTAGCCGCGGGAGCCATCCGCCATGCCATTCGCTTCACCGTTGCGCAATCCCAGGCGGCTTACGTGTGGCCCGCGCGGCACTATGCATCCTTTCTTACCGGCACTCAATATCCCCCCATGGGCGCGCGCTTTCGCTTAAAAGCGAGCTTCGACATCTCCAGTTTTTCGCCCGCTAACCAAGTCATTCTCACGGCGCTGAAACAGTACGGCATGATCCTCGCTGATAACGGTGCCCCGTGGTTCCTCGCTGGCGCGCCCAATGACAATTGGAACAACGACGATCTGCATCAACTCACCACTATCGTTGGCTCAAACTTCGAAGCCGTCGACGCCACCGTCTTAATGGTCACTCCGGACTCCGGCCAAGCCGCGCAAACCGGCGTCTCCGTCACCGTCAGCCCCTCTACCGCCAGCATTCAGGTCAACGCCCAACAGCAATTCACCGCGGCCGTCCAAGGCAACTTGGATCAAACCGTAATTTGGGACGTAAATGGAATCGTCGCCGGCAATAGCGCGGTCGGCTTCATTGATCATTTATCCGGACTCTACACCGCCCCGCCTACGCC
>JALYJH010000140.1:1866-6868 GCA_030775415.1 Acidobacteriota bacterium
CTACGCCCGTCAGCGTGACCGTCCACGCCAGCAGCAGTGTGGTCTCGCCCCCCGCGGTAGGCAGCGCGTCTCTGACGGTGGTCAACCCGCCGCCGCCTCCGCCCGTCGCCGTGAGCATTTCTCCCACCAGCGCCACGCTCCGCATCAAGGGCAGTCAGCAATTCAGGGCGACCGTCCAGGGCAGCAGCAATACCAAAGTTACCTGGAAAGTAACGGGCCCCGGAACGATCAGCACCAGCGGGTTATATAAAGCGCCCAACAACTTCCCGTCGTCGAATATCGCCACCGTCACCGTGACCAGCGTCGCCGACAACACTAAAAAAGCCAGCGCCTCCGTGACCATCACGCGCCGATAATCCGCACCCCAAAACAAATGAGCGCGGCGAGAACTCATCCCGCGGCGCCCATTTTATCTAGCGGTGCCTCAATCCGCGAGCGGATCCGGACGCACCTGGAACTTCACAACCTTGCTGCTAGTTCCCTTGCCCGTCTCGCTATGGAACGGCGCCCGCGTCGCCCAGGTCGTCCACACGCCTTTCCCTTTCCACCCCGCGTTGGGATCGTCTATCCTTCCATCCATCCCCTTCGCGAAGAACCCAGTCGGATAGGGCACGCGCATCACCGTGAACTTGCCGGTGGCGGGATTCAGCGCCAGCAGCGCGTCCGAATCGCTCCCTGCCGCGATCGGCGTGTTCTTGCCCAGCCCTAGCGTATCGAACTGATCCACCCAATCGTAATAGTTCGAATCCGCACTCCCCGAATCAGTCACGCCTTTGAATTGCGGACCCGGGACCGGCGTCAGCGTCCAGCCTTCCGGGCACTGTTGCCCCGTCGCCTTCGGCCCATTCAGCGGGCCCTTGCACTTCCGCCGGTCGAAACTCGCCAGATGCCCGCTCGCAATCACCGTCCACACCACGCCGTTGCGGTCGATATCCAACCCGCGCGGCCCGAACCCCTGCGCCGCTGCCTTGGGATTGTTCCACGGCAGCTCGTAATATTCCGCCAGTGCCGTCTCCGGCGGATTCTTACCTGGATTGATGCGCACCACAGCGCCCGGAAATCCCAGCACCGTCCCCCAAATCGACCCGTCCAGAGGACTCACCGTCACTCCATAAAACGCCGCGTTTAAGCGCGTGTCCTTCGCCGGATCGAGCGAAATATTCAACGCCGAATTCGTCCCCAAACTTTCCCCGCTAGGCGCGGTAGTCACTTTCTGCTCTCCCTCCACGTAGGGATCCCGCTTGCCGTTCCCGTTGGTGTCCAGCACCAGCGCCGTCCACCCCTGCGACTTCGCTGCATCGTGCGTCTGCTCCCACATCTTGGTGTTCAGCCAGCCCACCACTCCCCCGCCGCCGCCGCTGCTGGTCCACAAAGTATTGTTTGCGTCCTCCGCGAAAACTAAGTGATGCGTGCCGAAACAAGTGTCGATCAGCGACAGCTCCTTGGTTTTCGGATCGTACATCCCCAGTTGCCGTCCAGAAGTCTTCACCGGCGTCAACTTTGCCGACGGATGGCTCGATCCTTCCCCGCACCACGCCGGGTTCTCTGGCCCACGAATCGTAGTCGTAATCCACACCCGCCCTTTTTCATCGAACATCGGATTGTGCACGTTGTTCTGGCTATTCCAGATCACTTCGTCGCCCCAATACGGCGAAGGCCGCGGCATGCTCGGAGGCGCGGCCAGCGGCGTGTTGGCATCGCGCGGATGCAGCTTCACTTGGTCCGTAGTGTTATGCAACGGGTCCAGCACCGGCAGGAAATCGGCGCTCAGTTCCAATGATCCGTATAGCTTCCCATTGGCATTCACTGTCGGATGGCGCTTATCGGTCGAAATCTCGTCATGCAAGTAGACCGTCGGCCCCGCCCAGTCCCATTGCGTGATCACAACGTTGCGCTCCAGGCCTTGCGGCCGCGGCGGAGCATCTTTGGGATACTCGCCCGCCGCCACGCGATCGGTCCAATCCGCGAACATTTTCAGCGCGCGCGGTTTGCCTAACTGCGCAATCCCCTGCAACATGGCCGGTCCCGCCTGCCCCGATTGAATGCGCCGCTCCCAAGCATCTGCCGACGAATTGAAATGCCCCAGTCCCGCAGGTAGCGTTCGCGTTCCCTTCCCGCCCAGCGGATGACACGATTCGCAGCTATCCGTCTTCATGATGCGCAGCCATTGCGCCTGGCTCTTCATCGCCGGATTAATTCCGTTCCCCTCCGGCCCCGTACCCGGAAACTCGCTCTTCCCCGGAGGCTCCGCCAGCGCATACCAATAATTCGACGGATAATATTCCGCCGCCGCCTTCGCGCTGGGCGCGATCACGGCCATCAGGTTCAGATTCTTGCCCGGCACGGTCTTCACCCTCGCTGAATCCACCAGCCCGTAGCCGCGTACCCACACCGAATAACTGGCCTTGGGCAGCTCCGGAATTACATACCGGCCGCGACCGTCGGTGACTACTGTTTTGCTATATTTCGTTCCCAGGTCGTTGGTTTCCGCAATCACCCACACGCCGGCCTCCGGCCCTTTAGAGCTGGTGACCACGCCGCCAATATCGTTGTCGTTGATCTTCACCGCGCCGGCCGGTTGCTGCGCCCTGATCGCCACCAGCGATGCCGTCAGAAATACGCTCGCACCCAACAATAGAAGTGTCTTTTTACTCATATCCTCGTACCTCTTCAGATGAAGTTAGGGTTCCCTGGAGCGCTAGTATATACCCGCCGCTCACCGCTCGCGAGCGGTACGAACGTGGTACCCACGCTTAACCTATAACGGCCTTAAGAGAGTTGCTCCGCGAATAACATGGTATTTTTAAAGAGACCGTCATTTGACAGCGTACAGCGCCGTGAGTAATATTGAAGAATTGTGCTGACAGCAAAAGACGCGTCCGCGCCTCATATTTCATAAGAAATCATTACTGGAGACAATATGGCAAACGTAGGAACCGTAGGATTAGACTGGCAACAGCGCATTAATTGGGACCGTCTGCGCAAGTACCGCCTGGAGCGCGCCCGTGAGCGCATGAAAGCTCACGGCCTGGGCGCGATGCTCCTCATGTACGACGAGAACGTGCGCTATGTCACCAGTACATTGACCCCCGGCTGGAATCGCTTGAAACCCGGCCTGCGCTACGCTTTGCTGTGCGGTGACGATGCGCCTGTGCTCTTCGAGCAAGGCGATATCGGCATGCATATCGAGCGGCATTCGCCCTGGATCCCCAAAGAAAATATCCGTTATTCCTATGCCTGGGTGAAGGGCGCCGCCGGCGGCGCATCCAACATGCAGGTGAATAAGTTCACCAACGCCATCAAGCAGGAAATGAAAAAGCGCGGCGTCGATGGCATGACCTTGGGTGTCGACTTCATCGACATCACCATGATCAAGATCTTCGAGGAAGCCAAGATCAAGTGGGCCGACGGCATGTCCCCCATGATGGAAGCCCGCGCCGTCAAGAATCAGGACGAGCACGAATGCATGCGCATCGTCGGAGCGATCGGCGACGCCGCCCATTGGGAATTCATGAAATTCCTGAGGCCCGGCCGCACCGAAAACCAGCTCACCGCGCACATCATGGAGTTCCTCTACAATATCCCCGGCATGGAAGACGTCGAGGACGTTATTGTTTCCTCCGGCCTCAATACCTGGCCGAACTGGCGCAATTTCTCAGACCGTATCATTAAGCCCGGCGACATGGTCTTCATGGATTTGGCCGCTCTCACATGGAACGGTTACAAATCCTGCTACTACCGCACCTATATGGTGGGCCGTGAGCCCAATCAGGAGCAGAAAGACTACTACGCGCTGGCGCTCAAGTGGCTCTACGATTCGATTAAAGCCGTGAAGGTCGGCGCCACCACCCGCGACATCGCCCTGAAGTGGCCCTCCGCCAAAGAAGCCTGGGGTTACGAAGAAGAAGATCAAGCCGCCGCCAACCTGTGGGGCCACGGCCTGGGTCTCGCGCAGTATGACCAACCCGTGATCTCGCGCATCTGGTCTCTGGACCACCCGATCGAAATCAAGGAAGGCATGGTTTTCGCGCTCGAAACCCAACACGGTAAACCGTTCGAATGGGGCGTCCGCATTGAAGAAATGCTCATCGTCCACAAGGACAGCGTCGAGATCGTCTCCAACTTCCCGGTCAATCAGATCACTGTGGTCGATCCCATGCCCGGCTACTCCGACTACGGTAAACGACCCGGCCAGTAAGCGCGGCTCATGTTTGTAGTTCCACTCACTTCGCCTGAGGCGGCCGACGCTGGCCGCTTCGGGCCGAAAGCCGCGAATCTTGCGCGCCTGGGCCACGCCGGTTTGCCCATCCCCGCCGGATTCTGCGTCGACGCCGCGGCCTATCGCGAGCAAATCCGCGCGCTCCATCTCGAAGCGGACGCCCGCGGTGCTTTCTCTACCGCGGACAGCCCGCAAGCCCGCCGCCACGCGCTGGCGATGAAACTGGGCCTGCTCGACAAACCCATCACCCCTGCGATTCTCGATCCCCTGCTCGCCGCGTGGCACGCCTTGACGAAAGAAACCGCGGCGCTGACCGTGGTGCGCTCCTCAGCGCTAGTCGAGGACCGCTTCGGCTCCAGCTTCGCCGGCCAATTTGAAAGTTATCTTGGCCTCGAAACGGAAGCCGACTTCGTCACTGCCGTCCGCTCCTGCTGGGGCGCTCTGTGGGCCACCCGCGCCCTCCGCTACATGGCGACCCACGATATCGATCCTGCCGACACTGCCATGGCCATTCTGATCCAGCCGCTGGTGAACGCCCGCGCATCAGGTGGCGGCCTCAGCCAATCCGCCGAAGGCAGCATGATTCTCAGCGCCACCTGGGGCCTGGGCTCCGCCATCGCCCAAGGCGAAGTCACGCCGGACCGCTACGAGCTCTCCCGCGATGGGAAACTTCTCAGCATGATCGCCGGACGCAAAGATCACGAAGTAGGCTGCGTCCATCACGCCGCCGAACCAACCACGCAAGTGGTCACCCGCGCCCGCGCCGAAGAACCCTGCCTCAGC
>JALYJH010000141.1 GCA_030775415.1 Acidobacteriota bacterium
CTCCGCCACGTACCAAGACTCTAACCAGGCGATTTTCGGTTTTTCGCTCGACGTAGCGGACCAGGTAGCGGTCGAGCGCATCTTCAGCAATCATCCAGCCCAAGCCAATGGCGGGAGTAACAATGTGGTCGACGAAGCCTTGCTGGGGATAGGCTGCTTGCACGTTGCCAATGGAGGCTTCACTGATGAGTCCGATCTCCATTTGCTCGCTGTAGGCCCATGCGAAGGCGCTGGCGCGAATGCGGCTCTTCCAATAATCGGGATTCCTGCCGAACTCGACGTCGCGATAGCGGCGGTCATTGAGAGTCCATAGATAAGCCGAGACGGCGCCTTGCATGGGGTGGCCGACGTAGTTGACATAAAAAGGATCGCCGTCAGACCAGCCGTGCAATGCGCCGACGGAATTCAGATAGCCCTGAAAGAAGGGCTGACCGGGGTGGCGCGTCCCGGGTTCAGTGGCATAGCGGAAAGCGTGCTCTATTAGCAGCAGGCGGAAAGATTGACTGAATAATGACCTCCATTGGACGGAAGGAACAGCCGGGGTTGTCGCGGACGAAAGCGGCGTCTCAGGAGAGACTAAATCTTCTTCTTCCGCCTGTGCCCAAGCTGTGCCGGCGGCCATACAGAGGAGGGGAATGACGATGGAAAGGCGACCGATGCTCATAGGTATTGTCGCGATTTTCGTTGCAGGAAAAGGGCCACTTAGCGGGCCGAGAAATACCAGAGACCACCGAAGGCGACCGCTACCAGCAACAACAGTCCGGCGGCCAGAAGCCAGGCTTTTTGAGAGGAGCTCTTAGAAGCCGGCACGGTTTCAGGCGGCATATGAAAGATGCTGTCCGGCGATTGCGGATCCCACGTGCCGAGCTTTCCGGAATCGGAGGTGATCGAAACCACGGTGACGTTGTCCTGTCCGGGATTGCCTTTCGCCAGCGTGCGATCGACAAGAATCTGCGGCCAGGACTGCGGATGGCCGGTGAGGCAGGCCTGAATTTCTTCAGGGTCCAGGGTTTTGAACATACCGTCGCTGGCCAGTAGTATGGTGTCGCCGTCGGAAAAGGGCCAGGGTTCGAGGTTGTGATCGATCTCCTCGAGGTTGTGAATACCGATGAAACTGGTAAGCGATTCACGCTCGGGGTGCTGAGCTGCTTCGGAACGCGAAATCTGGCCGCGGTCAGCCGCCTGGTCCAATAAATTTGCGAAGACGTGAGGGCGATTTACCATATGAAGCACGCCATCGCGAACGTGGAACACCGCACTATCGCCGACGGAGATGAAGTACAGGAAGCCGGAATGCAGCACCGCGGCTACCAGCGTGGTGCCGACGCCTTCTTTCAAGCCGAGGTTGAGCGCGGCCTCTATGACGCCTTCATTGGCTTCACGAGCGCTGCGTTCGAGCGCGGCGGGAATGCTTTCCTGGGAGGTTTTGCGAGCATAGGCGTCGAGGGTGGCGCGCACGGCAGTCTGGCTCGCGATATCTCCGTGTTCCATGCCACCCATGCCATCGCAAAGGACCGCGAGGTAGCCTCCGTGAGAGAGGAAGGCTTGGTCCTCCGGATCCGCCAGACCTAGAGAATCCTGTTGGTAATGGCGAGCTCCGATGTGTTGCGCGTGGGCCGGCAGGTAGCGCATCGGAAACGCTCTATTATAACGTGTTTGGCTAGAGAGCCCTACGCAGGGAGCGGTAAAGTTTGCATCATGAGCTGACCGGCGCGGTGTTAGGATGGGACTAGTTATGGGCTCACTCTCGCCACGGCTGCAAGTCCGGATCTCTCAAAAACAGATCCTCACGCCCGGCTTGGTGCAGATGGTGAGCCTGCTGCAACTGAACCGCCTGGAATTGAAGGACATGATCTCGGCCGAGGTGGCGCAGAATCCTGTTTTAGAGGAAGCGACCGAGGGCGGCGAGGAACTGACGCCGGAGGAATTGCAGCCGCTGCTCGAAGCCGAGGGCGAGCGGTCTGGCGACCCGGCCGATCAATCCATTCTTGAAGTGACGGCGGGACCGGCGGAGGTGGAAGGCACTGACGCGGAATACGAACCGCTGGCTATGGCGGCGTCGATAGCTTTCGAAGATGCCGCGAACGGCACCGGGATAGAGGATGCAGGCAACGACGTAAGCAGCATCGATACGGCAGCGGCGCTGACGGCTGAAATTCCCGAAGCCAAAGCGGCGGACCCGTTCGATGAAATCGATTTCGGTTCTTATTTCGACGATTACCTGGACCCTGGATACAAGAGCCCAGCGGCTGAGATATCGGAGAAGCCGTCGTTCGAGACGTTTCTCTCTTCTCCCGTGACGCTGAGCGATCATTTGCATTCGCAACTGGCATTGATTGCGCTTCCGGAATCGGTGCGCGACGCGGCTGAGGGAATTATCGGCAACCTGGATGAGAACGGGTACCTGACTTCCACTGCCGAGGAGATTGCCACTGCCGAGGGCCACGATGCGGCGGTAATGGCAGAGGCGCTTAAGGTCGTTCACTCACTGGATCCGGCGGGCGTGGGCTCGGCGGACCTGCGCGAGTGCCTGCTGGTGCAGATCGAAAGCCGCAACGGAAAAGACGGCTTGGCGTGGAGGATCGTCGCCGACCATTTAAAAATGGTGGAAATGCGGCAGTTCAGGGAACTGGCGAAAGTGCTGCATCGGCCGCAGGAACACATCGACATCGCGATTGACGTCATCCGCCATTTGGATCCGCGGCCGGGACTGCGCTACTCGGGTCCGGGGGCGCGGCAGGTTGAGCCGGATGTTTACATTTCTAAAGACGGCGACGATTATTTGATCCAGATCAATGACGAAGATGTTCCGCAGCTTCGCTTGAATCCGCAGTACCGGCGCATGCTGGACCGGAATCAGGAGCCGGATAAAGAAGTCCGCAATTACGTAAAAGAACGCTACGCCAGCGCGATTCAGCTCATGAAAAATATCGAGCAGCGTAAGCAGACCATTTTGCGGGTATGCCAGTCCATCGTGCGGCGGCAGATGGATTTCCTGGAGCACGGCATCGACGAATTGAAGCCGATGATGATCAAGGAAATCGCGGAAGAGATCGGCGTGCATCCCTCGACGGTGAGCCGTGCGGTTTCGAGCAAATACGCGCACACGCCGCAGGGTGTTTTTGAGCTACGCTACTTTTTCTCGGAGGCGGTACAGGGGCCTTCGGGCGGCGGGACTCCGCTGCTGATCCTCAAGCGGCGGGTTAAAAAGATGATCGAAGAGGAGGATACAGCCCATCCACTCACCGATGAACACATCACGGAGCGCCTGCAAGCGGAAGGCATACAGGTGACTCGGCGCACCGTCGCGAAGTATCGCGAGGACATGCGCATTCCTTCGACGCATCAAAGACGCGTCCGCAAATAGCCGGAGAGCCAATATGAAGGTTAGTTATAAGGGGATCAAGGACGAGATCCCGGTAAAGCTGCAACAGAAGTTAGACGCGAAGTTTGCGAAGTTGTCGAAGTTAGTGGACGGGCGGGGGGAAAAGCAGGCCCACGTGGTAGTGACAAGTGAACGCCATCTTCACAAGGCGGAGATCACGCTGCATTGCCACAACCAGCAGTTGGTGGGGATTGCATCCGGCAGCGATGTCTTCAGCGCCCTGTGCGCCGCGCTCGACCGTGTCGAAAAGCAGGCCGCTAAACAAGGCGCGCGGTGGCGTGCCACCACGCGGAGGCCAGAACCGGCCAAAGCGTCGGGGGTAAAAGCCGGGGCGCCGGCGGCGGTCACTAAGAACAACGGGCGTAAAACCGCTCATTCGAGTTCCAAGCAGCCCAGTTCCAAGCAGCCCAATTCGGAACAGAGGGTGTTTCGTCCAGATCATCATGAGCGCCGGAAGCCTATCACGCTCGAAGAGGCGATGCTCGAGATGGAAGACGGGCGCGATTACGTGGCATACCGCGATGCGGATAAACAGGCGACCTCGATCCTGATCCGCAGGCGGGACGGCCACTATGATTTAATCGAAACCTAGGGCTTCTCGTATCCGCTCGCGCGGACGGGGGCCGACGCGCTCGCGAAAGACGGGGAATGAAACAGGCGGCTGGAGCAGGACCGGCAAAAACTGAATTAGTGATTATCACCGGCCTGAGCGGGTCAGGCAAAGGGACTGTGCTCAAGGCGCTGGAGGACCTGGGCTACTATTCGGTGGACAATCTGCCCATCGATCTGATCCCAAAATTCGCGCAGCTTACCAAAGATGCGCCTACGATCCGACGCGCGGCTTTGGTGGTGGACATTCGCGAGGGCGCGGCACTAGAACGCTTCCCCGCTCTGTTCAAGCGTATCCGGCGGCTTTTGCCAACGCGCTTGATCTTTCTTGAAGCGGACGACGCCTCACTGATCCGTCGGTTCAGTGAAACACGGCGGCCGCACCCTCTCGGGATCGGACAGAGTGTCAGTGCCAGCATCCGGCGCGAGCGTGAACAACTGGAAGCGATCCGCAAGCTGGCCGACCCGATCATCAATACCACCAAATTTAACGTGCATGAGCTGCGGGAGACGATACACCGGACATTCGGCGGACCCAAGGGAACACCGGAGATTCTGGTGCAAGTGACGAGCTTTGGTTATCGCCATGGCGTTCCCGCGGAGAGTGACCTGGTATTCGACGTGCGATTCCTGCCGAATCCCAACTACATCCCGGCGTTCAAAAACTATAGTGGCAAGCATCCGAGTGTGGCGCGGTATATTCGATCGTTCCCGCAGACCGTGGAGTTTATCGAACGAATTTCGGATTTGTTGATTTACTTGCTGCCGCATTATATTGCGGAGGGAAAGAGCTATCTGACAATCTCTTTCGGCTGCACGGGAGGACACCATCGCAGCGTGCTGATAGCCAGTGAAATCCGGAAACGTCTGGCCGCGGCGGGATATCGCGTGAAGGAGACGCACCGCGACGTTAAGAAGGGTTGATGCTGACTATTCCTCGACGCATGCTGCCTGATTGCAGGAGAGCGGCTTTTCTTGAAACACTTTAGCCGGAACGGCGGGCCATTACTTTTAAGGGTTGCTTCGCAGGAGGTTTAGCGAAATAGCGCAGCATGCGTTCGCCACCATCGGAAAAGAGCGCAGCCAGGCGGGCGTCGGCTTGCAGTAAAGTATCAAAATCTTTGTCGACCGCGCGCCGTAACTGTTCGGCCGCAGCACAGTTCCAGGCTTTGTTGCCAGCTTTCCCGTAGGCGCGCAGGGTCCGCTCGCCGAGAGCTTCCACCGCACTGACGGCCTCGCTGCGCGCGAAGCCCGCTGAGCGCAGGCTCTCGGTTGCTCCGGCAATCCAGGGCAACAAGAGGTGCGATGCCAGATGTACGCCGGCCAGATAGAGGGGCTTCGCGGCGGGGCGTATTTCGATCAGCCGGCGGCGATCCCGGGCCAACAGTTTTCGTAATTCCGCCAGTGCCCGCGGATGTCCCTCCGCGACAAACTTCTGCTCTAACGATTCCGGCAAACAGTTCAAAGTGGCAATGCGCGCGCCGGCCATGCGCAAAGCACCGGGCCACAGGCTGTCACGCAGGACGTCACACAGCACGATTGTTTTACCGGCGAGCGGCTGCGATGCGGCCAACTGAGAGGCGAGCGCATCCAACAAAATTTCCGGCGCGCAGATCCAAATAAAATCGCAGGGCGCGAGCGCTCTATAGTCCCCGACGCCAACACCGGCGTGAAGTCCGTTGGCAATGCGGCGTGACACTTTGAGAGAAGAACCCTTTACCGGGCCGAGCTGCTCCAGCAACGCTGGCATTCGGGCCACGAACGACTGGTTGACGCCACCAGCACCCACCAGTCCCGCGGTTTTTAGCAACTTCATGGCATGGACAGGTCTGTAGTCATTCCTATGACAGCCTTGCTCTTTAGTTCCTTGATGCGGTCACGATAGGCGGCCGCCTGTTTGAAATCGAATTTGCGGGCAGCAGCACGCATTTTTTCTTCGAGTTCCGCCAGGTAGCGGTCCATTTGCGCGGGCGGCACGGCGGCGGCGTCCTCTTCTTCAGCTTCGAGCGGCACCGTCACGTAATCCCCTTCCGCGATGGCCACGAGATTTATATCAATAGGCTTAATGATGGATTGTGGCACAATTCCGTTGCTTTCATTGAAGGCCCGCTGCAGGGTGCGGCGGCGTGTGGTTTCTTCGATGGCGCGGCGCATGGAATCGGTCATGACGTCGGCGTAAAGGAGGGCCTGGCCTTCGAGGTGGCGGGCGGCGCGGCCCATGGTCTGGATAAGCGACCCAGCAGAGCGGAGGAAGCCTTCTTTGTCGGCATCGAGGATAGCCACAAGAGAAACTTCTGGAAGGTCCAGTCCTTCGCGCAACAGGTTGACGCCGATGAGCGCGTCGTAGGTACCGCGGCGGAGGTCGCGCAGGATTTTTACGCGATCGAGCGTGGAGACTTCAGAATGCAGGTAGGCGCACTTCACGCCGGCTTCTGCGTAGTGTTCGGCCAAATCCTCGGCCATGCGTTTGGTAAGTGTAGTTACCAAAACACGCTGGTCGCGCTCGGTGCGCAAGCGGATCTCATGCAGCAGGTCGTCTACCTGGCCGCGAATGGGGCGGATCGTGACTTCCGGGTCGACCAGACCAGTGGGGCGCAAGATCTGTTCGACCACGGCGCCGCTGGTTTTGGTTAGTTCATAAGGACCGGGTGTCGCTGAGACATAAATCGCCTGATGCACGCGGTTTTCAAATTCTTCAAAGGTAAGCGGGCGATTGTCTAGCGCGCTCGGCAGACGAAAGCCGTACTTGACCAACTGCTCCTTGCGCGAGCGGTCGCCGTGATACATGCCGCCGAGTTGGGGAATGGTCTGGTGGCTCTCATCGAGGAACAGGAGCGCATCGTGCGGCAGATAATCCAGCAGCGTGGGGGG
>JALYJH010000142.1 GCA_030775415.1 Acidobacteriota bacterium
TCCTCCCACGATCTGCGGTCGGTGCCTCCGCATTTGCCACGGTATTCTGGGATACGATTCCCCTCCCGGAACTCCGATCATAAGAGATTCCGGCAACAATCAATCCGGCCGAGCAAAGCGCAAAACCCGAAATGATCGCCAGAGCCACGCTCGTATTAGCAAACAGCGCCGTTCTCGTCGGAACATCGATACGACCCATTTTGAATGCCATGGCCGAAAGCGCGATGAACGCTGGGTAGAGCAGCCTTTCGCTGGGGTTTCCCACCCCTAGAGCGGTCGGATTCAAGACACAAGCGATGCAGAGCAGGCTTGCCCCGATGATGGCCTCGGGCGTCCGAGCCAGCGCAGACCAACGATGGCGGCTACCGGCGACGCAGAATGAACAGATGACGGCCACGAAGAAGAAAAGATTTGTAACGGTGCCCAAGACCGCAGCAATTGAATCAAATCCGCTCGATTCCTCGACCCCCGTGAAGGAGAAGTGTTGGTAGGGTCCCACCTTCATGAACGTATAAATCTTATATTTTACGAAGTCCGCGACGGTTCGCAAAACGACGGGCGGTCCACCAACCACGGAAGTTACGTTGGATTTCGTGTACCACAGTGCCAAAAGTACGCTAGGGAGTACCGCTATCGAGAAAATAACCAGACGCCGTCCTGTAAGCGAATAAGCAGCCGCCGCCAACATGAAGGCAAAATAAATCATCCCGTGAGTAAAAAAAGAGAGCACGGAAAGTATAGCCAAGACCCTTATATCGGTGCGCCATCGAGGGCTCAGCGACAGATAGAATACGAAAATGGTGAGCCCGAATTGATAAGCAATGTAACCGTTCCAAAACGGACTATTTAATACAAAAATGCATAACAGTACCGGCCACGCAATCGCGCGATTCAACTCATGAGTTCTTATGAAGCGGTGTGATGCCCACAACGACAGCGCTGTATACGCCGCCACTATGAGTTTAGTGGTCATCATGGGGCTGAACAAAACCAGGGACGAGCTGATCAGTAGCTGCACGAAGGTGTAAGGAACAGGATACGCTTTCAGGAAAAAACCAGCGCCGGCGTGGCCCGACAAGAGCTCGTTGAACACGTAGCCCTGGTAAATCCATTCGGGTAAATCCTGCAGCGGACTATAGGGCAGCCAGAAAAAAACGACTATCGAGGCGATTCCCACGAAGGCAATCGAGATGCCGCTGCGTATTGTCGCAATACTGCGTGCCATCGCCATTGATATGTTTCCCAATTCATCCACGTAGGTGCTCCTAATGCGGCTGTTCACAGCCCGACTCATCGAAGCATGTGGGCAAAACAATATCAAGCAAGATATGGGCCTTGAGCGGTACGAACGGGGGGTGGAGACGTGGCACGCACACTCCACAAATCGATTGCCTGAGACTACCGCTATATCTTGCATCGTCCATAAACGGGCCCTGCGCGGCATTGCTGCGCTGAGGACACTGGGACCTAGCCGTCTTGCCATGGTTGCTATGGCAGGCTGGTGCCGGCCGGCGAACCTCTTGTAGGATTCAACTGACATCCACGATGGCACGACGGTGGCGCGGCCGAGTGATACCTTTCCGTACGCGTATGCGGTTGTGATTCAACGCCGACCGCCAAGGTTCCGCGTCTTCGTCATTGAAATCGAAGGTTAGTTGCATGGCGCTATTTAGAAACGTTTTATGCTGGGATCTGCCGCGCGCGGGCATTGGGTCATTGGCTCTCGCGGCCGTGTTTTGCGCACATCTTGCAGCCCCGGCGGTCGCCGACGAAATCCGATGGGGTGCCGTTGGACATGACGATAGGCCAAATTTCGGCCCAGGGTATTCCTATAATCGCCAAAGCCTTGATAGGCAGATGCAACTGCTCACGGCAGCGGGGTTGCACTGGTATCGGACGGGGTGCGTCGACAAGGGATGTGCTGACCTACTGGCAGCTGCTCAGAAGGCCGGCGTCAGCATACTTCGCGGAATTGCCATGTGGCCGGATGGCCATACCGACGAGTCAGGGAACTACAAGCGTGCTTATAAGTATGGATCCGATTTAGCCCGCGAGTATCCGCAATTTCAGTATTTCGAAGCCAGCAACGAGGTCGATAACTGGGTCGGAATGAAAGGGGATGGTTCGTCGCGAAGCCAATATAACCAAGACCGTTATCCGCAGGCACGGGGACTGATCAAGGGTCTGATTGACGGCGTGCACGCTGGCAATCCGTCAGCCAAGGTATTGGTGGACGATGCGGGCTATTGTCACTACGGATTTCTCAAGGCGCTGTGGGATGACGGCATACGGTGGGACATTACGGCGTTTCACTGGTATGCGGACCAGGGAAATATAGAGAAGGCAAGGTGTAACGCTGCGAACGTGGCTGCGATTCACGCGTCCTTCGGGCCGCCGGTCTGGATTACCGAGTTCAATTCAAATATTGCAGCGCGAGACAACGACGATACGGAAGCCCAGCAATGGCTATCCGAGTTTGTAGCCCAAATGTTCGGCGTCGCGCGAAAGTATAAGATCGAGGGAGTTTTTGTTTACGAGTTACTGGATGAGCCGAACCTGTCGGGGGAGCAGGGGCACTTCGGCATAGCGGACGGCAATGGCAACCCCAAAAGGCCCCATAAGGCCATCGCTGATTCATTGGCTTCTCGCGGCGCAAAGCAGTAGATGACGCACGGTGACCAGAATGCCCTGGGCCGTTGGATGCCCGGCCGAAGGGTTGCACTATCTGAATGCTGCGAATGCGCTCGCAGACCCTCGTATACAGGTATGGGCTTTCGGATATGCGCCGGACGCCCAGCCTATTCTTCAACCGGCGCCCGGTCGGGGAATCAACGCCGCGATTCATGCAGCTTTATGTCCAGTTGGGCTGCGCCGCGCTGGCGGCTGGAGTGACCCCGGGGCGATCGATGCATGTGGGTTTGCAAGGTATGCTCTTCGAAAATTATCGACTCGCTCCGGTCGGAATCCAAAAGGCTGGTGTAGGGTATATTGTTGCGGTACTTGAGGTTCACGCCTCGGGGCGCAAAAGGACGGAAAAAGCGCTACTCGATCGTAAAACCTACCGCATTCGAGGGCGAGTAGGAGCAACTGACTATTGGCGCTATAGTTTTTACAGTGTAGAAGTACGGAGGGTATTGGATTAGGCTGTGGGTGGTGAGCCCTCAACATGCACCTCCATTTTCATGGACTTTGAGGCACAGGCGAAGGTTTTATTGAATATATTATGTACAAAGCTAATCGAAAGCTACCAGTCATTTTTCTCGCTCTTGGTTTCCTTCTATCACAATCTCCTCGGTTGGCCATCGGACAAGGCGCCGACTATTTGTTGGGCGCCGACGATCTTGTGACTATAACGGTGTTCAACCACCCGGAGCTTTCGGCAGCGTTGCGGATCAGCAAGTCGGGAAACATTACTTTCCCATTGCTTGGTGTGACCAGTGCGGCCGGGCTTTCGACGCGGCAGTTGGAGGAACTCCTGATTCGTCGGTTGGGTGAAGGGGGTTACGTTCGGCAGCCGCAGGTTTCGGTCTTAGTCAGCGAATATCAAAGTCAGAAAGTCGCCGTCATGGGGCTCGTAACAAGGCCGGGACAATACGCTTTGAGTACATCCAGTAAGGTCATCGACCTGCTGGCGCAGGCCGGCGGCTTGATCAATGGCTCGGCGGGCGGCGCCGCCAATGGGGTGGCCGGTGATGAGGCAGTGCTGATCCGACATGACGGGCGTAGAACGAGTATCGATCTTCCAAAACTATTCAGTGGAGATCCCGCCGAGAACCAGAGCGTTGCAGGCGGCGACACCGTTTATGTGCCACGCGCTCCGGTTTTCTATGTCTATGGCCAGGTGCAGCGGGCTGGTTCCTATAAATTGGAACGCAATATGACCGTGACCCAAGCGCTATCGGCCGGCGGCGGCCTGACCCCCAAGGGGTCCGAACACCGGATGGTCGTCAAGCGGCGCGATGCGAGCGGCAAAGTGCGGGAGATTTCCGTCAAAGGCCTGGACTTGCTTGCGCCGGATGACGTATTAGAGATCAAGGAAGGTTGGTTCTAGCGGATTCTTTGTCGGAAGGAAAGATCACATGACTTCGAAACATTTGCTTCTGGTAATTCGAGGGCGCGCTCGCTTGATTGCGATTGTATTCGCGGCTGTCGCTTTGCCCGTCGTGATCACGAGCCTCTTCTGGCCAAAAAGTTACCGGGCACAGTCATCCGTGGTGTTCGAGTCGATTGGTACGGATCCTGTGTCGGGGGTTGAACAGCCATCCGATCTTTTACCGAGTGCTCTCGCAACCCAACTTGACGTGATTGCGAGCCGCAACGTCGCGTTGAAAGTTGTTGATAAACTCGATCTCACGAAGAACGCCGAACTCAGGGACAAATTCTTCGACGGCGGCGGGAACGCCGATAATTTTCGCGATTGGATTGCCGACCGGCTGCTCGTAAAGAATCTAGACGTGGAGCCGTCCAAGGAAGGCAAGGTAATAAACATCGTTGTTACTACGCACGATCCAAAGCTGTCGTCGGACATGGCGAACGCGTTTGCCAGTTCCTACATTCTCACTCACCTCGAGCTGAAAATGGAGCCGGCTCGCCGGCAAGCTGCCTGGTTCGACACGCAGTTGGAAGCACTCAGACGCAACGTGGAATCGGCGCAAGCGCGTTTGTCCGATTATCAACGCCAGAAGGCGGTCGTGGGAACGGACGCCCGGATCGATGTCGAAAATGCGCGGCTGGACGAAATCTCGAACCAACTGATTGCCGCGCAAACGACTATGTTTCAAGGGCAGGCGCGCTTGAAGCAAATGAACGAGGCGGTACAGCAAGACACCCTGCAAGAGCTGCCTGATCTACAGGGGAACGCATTATTGCAGAATTTGAAGGCCAATTTGGCCATGGCAGAGGGCAAACTCGCGCAGATTTCATCGAACTTTGGCCATAATCACCCCGATTACATCAGCGCGGAAGCGCAGGTGAAGGAACTTCGGCGGAGGATCCTCGCTGAGGTCGATGTTGCGAAAGGCTCGATAAGCAGGTCTGCTGAAATAAGCTCACGTCAGGAGCAGCAGCTGCGTCATGCCCTGGAGCAGCAGCGCGACCGAGTATTGGCGCTCAAGCGCGACCAGGACAGCCTCGACGTATTGAGGCGGGAAGTCGACAACGCGCAGCGTGCGTACGACGTCGGTGTCCAGCGGGCGACTCAAGTGCGCCTCGAGGGTCAACTCGATCAAAGCAATATAGCGGTGCTGAATCAGGCTATTGCGCCCACGGGCAGCTCTTCGCCGAGAGTGTTGCTGAACTTCATTCTAAGCGTGGTTCTCGGCTCGATGCTTGGGGTTGCCGTTGCCTTGGCATTGGAAATGTCCGAGCCGAAGTTGCGGGTGGGGTATGACCTCGAAACACTATTGGGGCTTCCGTTGCTTGCTCAAATACCGCAACCGAGCGGGTCGCGCGCCACGAGGCTCAGCAATCGGTTATTACCCGGGAGATCGCGGGCGATGATAGCGCCGCCGGTTCAAGAGGCGGAAATATGAAGTCGTCTACCCGCAAGGCTGCCCGCGGGCTGGGGACCGAAACGCCGCCCGCCGGACGTGTCGGTGAGAGGCTGCGTGATTCCGGGAAATTAACGGACCGCGATATCGACCGGATTCTGGTTGCACAGACACGCGGCAGGAGGCGGTTCGGTGAAACGGCAGTAGATCTCAAATTGGTCACCGAGGGCGAAATTCAGATGGCTTTGTCGCAACAATACAATTACCCGCATTTTCAGTCGCAGGACTTCGGGTGGAGTTCGGACGTATTCTCGGCGCGGGAGCCTTTTGGCGCACAAAGCGAAGCGATCCGCACGTTACGAAGCGACTTGGTTTTGCGTGGGTATGGGGATGAGAAGAAGATCTTAGCGGTGGTCGGCAGCCGTGCCGGCGACGGTACTAGTATTCTGGCGGCTAATCTCGCCGTTTCATTCGCTCAATTGGGTGAGCGAACACTGTTGATCGACGCAAACTTGCGCAAACCAAGCCAGCGATTTCTCTTTGGCTTGGCGGATGGCAGCGGACTTTCGGACGTGCTGCGCAGTCGTTGCGCCTTGAATGAAGCGATCACACAGATGCACCCTGTCGATAATTTGTCGATTCTTACCTCCGGCCCGGCACCGCCCAATCCCCAGGAGTTGCTCAGCCAGATGGGATTCTCCTATCTCATCGAAACCGGGACCCTTGCATTCGATATCGCGATTATCGATACCCCTCCAATGATGGAGTTTGCCGATGCCCAGGTAATCTCCAGGCGCGCCGGCGCGTGCGTGTGTGTGTGCCGTAGGAACCGGACTTCGGTGGCGGACATCGCTCAGGTCAAGTCGTTGCTCGAGAGGTCGGGTGTTCAAGCCGTCGGGGCGGTGGTTTGGGACTGATCGGCCGCCGTAGACGCGTGCACATCGAAAGTTTGCGGTCTGACCGCCGCGTCGCTTTTCGTTCCGTGAGATCCCCTTGATGGGGGCAATGACGGCTCCGCTGGCTTGAACGGTGGGCGTCCAACTGTGAAATTCGTGTTTCTTAGTCACACGGCGATGGGCGGCAGCTTCGTCGTAGGTTCTCATCATTTCGCAAAAGGGTTGGCGCGGCGTGGCCATGCAGTAACGCACTTGAGTGCTCCGGTGTCGTTCGCTCACATAGCCTTGGCGGTCCGCCGCGGATTTGCTCGGACGCGATTGCTTCGATGGGCCAGGGGAGGAGAGGAGTTTGACGGTGTGCACGACGTCGTTCCATTCACGTTGGTGCCCTGGAGATTTGCGCGTCAGTTTCCCCCGTTGATGAAGTGTTGTTCGACCCTTTCGATCGT
>JALYJH010000143.1 GCA_030775415.1 Acidobacteriota bacterium
TTTACATCACGCCGGTGATCTACATTTACATGGAGCGCTTCACGGGCGGCCGCAAGCCCAAGCGGCGGCAGACCACTCAAGTAGTAGCCGAAGCGCAACCGGCTCTGCATTAACCGCACCTTGCCCACAGCAAAGCGGCGCGGTCTTAGTTATAATCATGGCAACTGGAGGTGGATCCGTGACTATTCCTCGAACTTTTGGGAGCGTGATCGCCGGACTACTGCTGGTGGCCCTGCCGACGTTGGCCCACCACTCTTTCCAAGCCGAGTACGACGAAAATAAGCTGGTGACGGTGAGCGGTACTGTGACAAAGGTGGCATGGACAAATCCTCATGTCATGCTGAACATGGATGTTCGCGAGGCGAGCGGCAAGGTTGCCAACTGGCAGATGGAACTCGCGAGCCCCAACGGCTTGTTACGGCAAGGGTGGAGGGTGGACTCGTTGAAGCCTGGCGATCAGGTAATGGTAAGCGGCTACGCCGCGCGGGACGGTTCGCACCTTGTAAATGCCCGGCGGGTAACTTTGGGTGGAAAGGCTTACTCCACGATCAAAGACGACAAGTAAAGCAAGTCTCTCAAAAATAGGACGTTAACCCGGTCACAGACCGGTCAATGACCTTGAGATGACCGCTTGTCAAGCTTGAACGCCGCCGAACCCGTGCTAGCATCCTTGTCACGCGGGTCTATTTCAGAGGACAAACTAATTAATGAAAAATGGAATCGGTGCGCGGCCTAGGGCTGCGCTCGCAGCGAAAAGATTTGGGTTATTATTGGTGGCGGCTGTACTATTGATATACCCCGGAGTGATGCGGGCAGCGACGACCGGCAGTATCTTCGGCACCTTGAAAGACCCGAGTGGCGCCGTAATTCCGGGTGCCACGATCACCGTCACCAACATCGCCCAGGGGATTCAGACCAAGACCACCACCGATGAAAAAGGCGCCTACACCTTCCCTAGCCTGACCGTCGGCCGCTACAACCTGGTAGCGGAGGCGTCGGGTTTCAAGGTCGCCAAGCGCAACGACCTGGTGATCGACCTGGATAGTGCACTCCAAACGGACCTCTCCATGGAGATGATCGAAAAGATCGAAGAGGTGACGGTTCTCGAAAACAGCGTGCAGATCGAGACCGCCAGCTCGCAGGTGGGCGAAGTGGTCACCAACCGCCAGATGACCGCCATCGCTTTGAACGGCCGTAGTTATACGGACCTGTTGGCGCTCCAACCCGGCATCACACCTATGTCGACTCAGCAGCCGGATTCCGTCGTCATGGCGGGTTCGACGGTTGCTATCCAGCCTTCCGGCGCCTTAAATCCGGGCAATCAATCCATCTCCGGACAGCGGGAGGATATGAATGGCTTTCTAGTGAACGGCTCCGACGTCAAGGAGTTGATGAACGGCGGCACGCTCATCATCCCCAATATCGATTCACTCGACGAATTCCGCGTTCTCACAAATAATTTCGACGCGCAGTATGGCAACTACGGCGGCGGCATTGTGAATGCCGTGACCAAGGCCGGATCCAACGGTTTCCATGGCACTGGTTTCGAGTTTTTGCGAAATACGGATCTGGACGCTCGCGACTACTTTTCGCCGGAGCGGGACGTCTTCCGGCAGAACCAATTCGGCGGAGCGATCGGCGGGCCCATCAAGAAAAATGCGGTCTTCTTTTTTGGCGACTATCAGGGCACACGCTCCACTCAGGGGCTCAGCTCGGGCTTGATCTCTGTGCCCTCGCTTGCCGACCGCACGGGAAATTTTTCGGATCTGGCAAGTTCGCTCACCGGCACGGTCAGCGGGCCCTACCTTGCAAGTTTATTGCAAGGGAAACTGGGGTATGGAGTAACGTCGGGCGAGCAATACTACACTCCCGGATGCACCAGCACCGTCGAGTGCGTATTTCCAAACGCGATCATTCCTAAGAGAGCCTGGTCGGCACCCGCGCAGCAACTGTTGCAGTACATTCCGACGCCAAACGATGGTGCCAGCACATTCACGACCGGTGCCCAGGCGCAAATTCTGCGCGACGACAAGGCCAGCTTCCGCATCGACGCAAACTCAGAACGAAAGGGCATACTGACAGCGTATTATTTCTTCGATGATTTCACCGTCAACGATCCCTATCCCACGGGCCAGGGCGGCGCCAGCGTGCCTGGTTTTAATGCCTTGAATTTCGGTCGAGGCCAGCTCTTTTCATTAGGCCATACCAAGACCTTCGGCGCGGCGGCGGTAAACGAACTGCGCCTGAGTTTCATGCGGAGCTCCAACACTGTCGGGCAGCCTCAAGGCGGCGTGGGTCCGTCTCTGGCTTCGCAAGGTTTCGAAACCGGCGTAGGAACACCGGGCATCGTTCCGCTACTGCCTAAAATCGAAGGCATCGAAAACGTCGTTTTCAACTCTTTCACAATGGGCGTTCCGATCACGAACCTGGCGCAGTCCAACAATACATTCGGCATCAACGAGAATTTTTCCAAGGTCGTGGGACTGCATTCCTTCAAATTCGGTTTCTCCGGCAGCTACGAGCAGGTCAACGTGAATCCGAATCCCACGGCGAATGGCTCCTTCCTCTTCGCGGGCACGGAAACGGGATTGGATTTCGCGGATTTCCTGATCGGTGTGGATAGCAACTTCAATCAGGCGCAGTCCGGCGCGTTTTATCAACGCCACAAATATTGGGCGCTCTTCGCACAAGATAGCTGGAGGATTCGCCCGAATCTCACGCTGAACTATGGCGTGCGCATGGACTATATGGAATACTGGACGGAAAAATATGACCAGTTCCCGACGTTCGTCCTGGGGCAGCAATCGCAAGTGTATTCGCAAGCGCCCCTGGGCGTCGTATACCCCACCGACAACGGAGTTCTGCGAACCATCGCGCCCAATGCCGCCAAGTGGGCGCCGCGCATTGGCCTCGTTTGGTCGCCGAATAGGTCCGATGGCGTCCTGGGTAAGATCATCGGGGGACCCGGTAAAACCAGCTTACGCGCCGGTTTTGGTATGTTCTATTCGGTGGTACAAGGGGCGTCGCTGGCGTATAACCTGCCGCAGCCTCCCTACGGCCTAAGCTATACCAGCCCAGCTCCCTCGCTTTTCAATGCCCCTTACCAGACCGCGGCAGACGGATCGTTTTCGGGAAATCCATATCCATTCGCAACCCCACCTCTCAATACGTCGAAAAGCAATCCGGATCCGAACCAGAGTTTTAGCGCCTTCCTCCCGATCAATGGCGCCACCGGTCCGAATCCTCAAAACACCTTTCCGTACAATGAGCAATATTTCTTCTCGATCGAACGGCAGGTCAGCGCCAATACGGTCCTGAACGTTTCCTATGTGGGCTCGCAGGCGCACCATCTGCTGTTGACGTATTCGGTGAATCCCGGCAACCCAGCCCAGTGCCTGGCGCTTAGTAAACCGAGCGAAGTTGCGCCGGGCTCGGCCACCTGTGGTCCGTTCGGCGAGTCAGGGCAATACGTCAGCGCTTCCGGCCAAGTTTTCAACGGAACGCGCGGACCATTCGGCGCTGCCTTGGGCAATGACGATTTTGAAGGCTCCTTTGGCAACTCCAGTTACAACTCCCTTCAAGTATCGGTGCGCCACAACAGCAAAGACTTGACTGTTCAACTCGGGTACACCTACAGCAAGTCCATCGATCAGGGTTCTTCGTTGGGCGATACGGCGGATCCGTTCAACTTCAAGCAAACGCGTGCTCTGTCCGCTTGGGATCTGACGCACAATTTCGTCATCAGCTACGACTATAGACTTCCTTTTGACCGGCTGACCAAGAAATGGCCGCGGGTGACGCAAGGTTGGGAGCTTAGTGGCATCACACGCGCCAGCACAGGTTTTCCGGTAACGCTCAAAAGCAACGACGACAACTCGCTGCAGGGCAGCATTCCTAACGGTGTAAATAACTATAGCCTCGATATTGGCCAATACACCGGCGCGCCGCTCAGCCTGAACGGTAACCCGCGGAATGGCCTGCCTTATTTCAATCCGGATGCCTTCACGCAGGCCGCATTGGGTACGCTTGGAAACGCATCGCGCCGCTCATTCCATGGGCCGGGCGCGTTGAATTTCAATATTTCTTTGCTCAAGAATGTCAAAATCGCGGAATCCAAATTGTTGCAATTGCGCATCGAGAGCTTCAACACGTTTAATCACACGCAATTTTTTGGACCCGCGGCCATACAAGGCAATATCGACAGCCCGCTGTTCGGGCAGGCCGTGAAAACGGCCGATGCACGAGTTATGCAACTTGCGTTAAAATTCACCTTTTGAATGAACAGGAGAACCATGCGAATGCGTAGAGCAATTCCTTGCCTAGTTATCTGGAGCGGCATTTCTGTATCTTTGATGGCGCAGAGTGCGCCTAAGGCTACCCCGGCGCCGGTAAAACCAACGGCGGCGGCACCGGCAATGCAGGTGACGGCGAATCTTCGCCAACTCATGCGGGGGACTTTGTTCCCCGCGTCGAACGTGATTTTCGCCGCGCAAAGCCAGAATCCAGCCGAGGTACCGGCCGACAAAGAGCCCGCGACAGCGGTCAATCTCCTGGCGAGCGCCTACGGGCAATGGGAGGCGGTTGAAAACAGCGGGCTGGCGCTGTCTGAAATAGCGAACCTCTTGACGCTTCCGGGACGCAAGTGCGCCAATGGGCGCGACGTTCCCATTAAGAATGCCGATTGGCCCAAATTTGTACAAGGTCTGCGCGACGCGGGTCTGGTGGTTTACAAGGCCGCGCAAACCAAAGACCAGGACAAGATTCTGGACGCCGCCGAGGTGATGACCACGGCCTGCTCGAACTGCCACGATAAGTATCGCGACAAGCCGAAACTAGCGGACCGCTGCCAATAGCAGGGGTCCCGCTCATGGCGGCGGCGAGATAGAATTACTCGGGCAGGGGAACGCGCGGCTTCCCGGCGAAGACCTCGCCGAAGAGCTCCACGATTTCGCCGTGGAGCGCGCTATTGTCCGCCAGGATGTGTGGGCCGCGCAAATCAAGCGGCGCGCCGAGCATGTCTGTACACATTCCACCAGCCTCGCGTACCAGCAAAGTGCCGGCTGCTACATCCCAGGGGTTCAGCGCGAACTCCCAGAAGAAGTCGAGGCGTCCGCAGGCGACGTACGCCAAGTCCAGAGCTGCGGCTCCGGCGCGGCGGACGCCGTGGGACAGCATGGCCAGTTGATAGTAGAAGTGAATGTTGACGTTCTGATGGCGCTTACGGGAAGGAAAGCCGGTGGCCGATAGCGAGTCCTCTACACGAGCCGTGGGAGTGACGCGGATGGGTGTGCCGTTCAGGAACGCGCCGGATCCCAGTTCGGCCTGAAACATTTCGTCGCGCGTAGGATCGTAGATCACGCCGGCGATCATTTCGCCCGCGCGCTCGAGAGCGAGGGTCACGTTATAGAACGGGAAAGAGTGCGCGAAATTGGTGGTGCCATCCAGAGGGTCAACGTACCAGCGGTATTCGGAAGATCCATCGTGCGCGCCGCCCTCTTCGGCGAGAATCGCGTGGGTGGGAAAGTGGCGATGCAGGCGCTCGACGATGAGGCGTTCGCTCGAGCGGTCGGCTTCGGTCACTAGATCGTAGGTGCCTTTGAGTTCGAAGCCCACGCGCCGCTGGGCGAACTCGGAAACGACGGCGCCGGCATCACGGGCGATCTCGGCAGCAATCTCGACGAAACTTTTCAAGACTGCGCCAATTCGTAGAGATACTTGAGGTCCTGTTTATAGAGAAACAGGTGGGGAGCACCTTCGCGGGTGAGCCGGATGAAGGTGGCATCGTAAAATTCGACGAAGCCTTCCACTTCCTGGTTGTCGCTGAGGCGAACGCGCACGGGAATGCGCTCGTCCACTAAGCGCTGCAGGTACTGCACCTCTTGATGGGTGTGATCGGGAGCTTTGATCTGACTGATTTTTCCGGCCACGGCGAGTTGACTCTAACGCGAGACAACTCCATAGTAGCCAGCGCGCGTAGAGATGTGCAAATCCGGGCGCTGGGGAATTTCCAGGCGGACACGGTGATATTTGCCGTCGCCTGCCGTGGGGCCGTGCGGATAATAGCCGATTAAATACTGAGTGCGAAGCTCACGCAGGATATCGGCGAAGGTGCGGTCCAGCTCGCTGACGGTGGGGTAGAAGGAGCGTCCGCCGGTGCTTTGCGCCAGAGTTTCGAGGGCATGCTCGCCGCCGAGGTTGCGGCCCGCGGGATTGGTGATGGGCACTACCACGATGGGATAAAACACGGCATCGGCTTTCTGCGCGGCGGCCAGTGCGTCGGAATAACGTTTGCTGCTGGTGGTGTCGCCGCCGTCGGTCACGACAACGATGACGTGACGTCCATCGCGGTCGCGCAGCGCTGAGGACGACAGATAAATGGCATCGTAGAGCGAGGTGCCGGCGTCGGCTTTTAAGGGACGCAGGCTGTCTTCGAGCCGCCCCAGACGGCGAGTGAACGAATTCAGCAGGGTGACTTCATCGTTAAAGCTGTACAGCGAAGCGGCGTCGTCGGGATTGCCTTCCTTGACCAGCGCATTTAAAAATCTGGTGAGCGACACTGTCTCATATTTGAGGTTCTTGGCGGTGGAGCCGCTGGTGTCGATCAATAGAGTCACGGACAGGGGCTGGGTGGTTTGATGCTCGAAAAGGCTGATTTCCTGCGGCACATCTTTATCGAAAACGGCGAAATCGCGCTTGTCCAGCGAACCGACCAGATCGCCTGCGGGGTTCTTTACTGTGACTAGCAGGCGCACCAGTTGGACGTCAATCCTGAAGTTCACGTCCTGCGCGGGAAGCCCGCAGCAGAGCAGGGCTAATAG
>JALYJH010000144.1 GCA_030775415.1 Acidobacteriota bacterium
ATCCAACTGGGAGACCCACGCGGAGGCGCCGTCGTAGGCGTTGATGCCGTCTCCAGCGCGATAATGAACGACTGTGGCGCGTATGCCAGGAGCCTTGAGATAGACATCGACAGGCCTGTTCTCATGCTCCGTGTCATAGCCGACGTAGTTCCCTTTGGCAACGATGCTGGTGATGGCGGCCAGACGCTGAGCGCCTCCCAAGGCTTGTATATATTTGTCAAAAACCTGATCCGCCGTGGGGGTGTCCTCGAGCGGCCGGCCAATCTCCAGTTCATCGGGATCGTCAATCGGTTCACCATATTGAACAGCAAGGCTGGGGGTAGCTTTTGGATTCTGGGCGCCGCGATGGCAGGTGTAGCAACTGACGACGCTCGCGCCTCCGAAATTCTGTTTATTGATGGCCTGCATCATGCCGATCATTCGGCGGGCGGTGGTTTTCAACTTAGTTTCATCGGCGTAATGCTTTTGGTCACCAGCGGCGAGAAGTCCGTGGCAGTCAATGCAGTTCATGTTGGTCGCAGCGGAGAAGAATCCCATTGTGTCGAGGAACTGATCTACGGTAAGGCCTTTTAATAGCCGTATATCTTTATAAAAGTCGTCGGCCATCTGGCCCTGCGGCGCGGCAGGTTGCGCACTCTGGCCAAAGGCTAGCGTGGCACTCAGGACCAACAGCATGAATCCTTGCAGCCGGCTCAACATGGCTTGCCGCCATCCAAAGGTTGTTCTACGGTGACAGATATTCTCTATGATGATTGCGCTTGGCATGGGTGTAATCCTTAGCCGCGCAGAACCGGGTTACTAGTGGTGTAGCGCGAGCTGGAATCTCGATTGACTGGCCGAGTATACCTGCCGGTAAAAATCAAGTCAAGATTGCCGGGGCAGATTGCTGGCGCAATAGGCTGGTTCGGAGGCGTCCTGCTTCCGCGCCGGCACAGTGGTTGTTATTATGAGGTCCATGGCTGACGCAATCGCACTCGTGACCGGCGCGAACAAAGGCATTGGACGCGAAATAGCGCGCCAGCTCGCGACCCAGGGAATTTTGGTTTTGATGGGCGCCCGCGACCGGGAGCGCGGCGAGAAGGCAGTGGCAGAATTTCGCGAGCAGGCACTTCCTGTCGAATTTCTCCAGATCGATGTGACTTCGCAGGCAGACGTCGACCGGGCGGCGTCGGAAGTAGAGCGCAAGCATGGACGGCTCGACATTCTGGTTAACAATGCGGGGGTGGCGCTCGATTGGTGCCCCGTGCCCGACTTGACGGTGGAAGCATTCCGCGAAACCTTCGAAACCAACGTGTTTGGAGTTTTCCGCGTCATCAAAGCCTTTCTCCCATTGCTCCGGAGATCCAAGCACGGGCGGATTGTGAATCTCTCCAGCGGACTGGGGTCGATGACGCGTAATGCAGACTCCGACAACTCGCTGACGCTGGGAAACACGCTGTTGGCTTACAGCGCATCGAAGGCCGCGGTCAATATGATCACGGTTCAGTTCGCCAATGAACTGAAGAGCGCCGGGATCAAAGTAAACTCGGCCAACCCGGGTTACACAGCAACCGATATGAACGAGCATCGCGGCAAGAGAACCGTCGAAGAGGCCGCGGCGACACCGGTCCGCCTCGCACTGCTGCCCGACGACGGCCCCACCGCCGGAGTTTTCAGCGACAATGGCGCGGAGCCGTGGTGAAGCGTGCCGCGAGCTACCTGGTCTTGAAGAATTGAATATAAAGATCGTCGGGCCCGCGAGCCATAATGAAGTTTCCGGTTGGCTGCCCGGTGGTGGATATGACGGGAATGCCCGCGTTGCGCAGGTTCTGCGTGAGCACACTCACGTCGGGTACTCCCAGGCGAACCAGCGTGGCACCGACGTCGTGCACGGAGGGGTGGTACATCTTTTGGGGAACGCCTTTGAATTCCACCAGATCAAAGTGCATCTGGGTTCCAGGCACCACCGACTCGCTGGTTCTGTATTGGACGCCCTTTAAGCCCGCCACATCCATACCCGTTCCGAAAGGTGTTGGGTCCTTGGGCTGGAAGCCGAGTTGGTCGCGATAGAAGTGGAAGCTTGCATCCATATCTTCGACGGTGAGGGTCATTTTCATGTCAGTGACATTGGGCGATCCGGGGCCGGGCGGTGTGGCCTTTTCCGCGTCGCTGGCCTGCGCAAGGAGAATGAAATAGCCGTCAGGATCCTTGACCACCAACTGCCGTTGCGGGCCGTTCGCGGTTTTCACCGTCATGGGCTTGCCTCCGGGGGTTACGATGTCGGCGTGCGCGGCCACGAGCTTGGCCACCTGGGCGTCCAGATCGCGCACCGTAAGCGACATCAGGGTAGCGCCGGGATCGGTCAATTTGCGGCGAATATTTTTCGTGCCTACGTCCTTGAAATCTTCCTGTTCAAGGTGAACTTCTTTGGTGGCGAGGGCGACCTCGGCCGAACGGTACATCGCATCCGGAGACGCCAGATACATCGGTCCGATGATGGGCAGCAGCTTGATGTAGGCGGTGGGATTATCGGCGGGCCCCCGCGGCGGCCGGTTAATCACCAGCCCCAGAGTGTCATGGTAAAACGCCAGGTTTTTCTCCAAGTCTCCAATAAGGTGGAGAACGTTGCCAGCGCCCTGGACCTGCGCGAGAGGTCCCACTTGCGCGGGCTGCCCCGCTGCGTTTTGGGGCGCGCCGAAGCTGAGTAAGAACGCAGCGCCGATGAACCCCCAGCCTGCGAATGTTGCGCCTAATTTCATGTTGCCTCCGTAAGATAATTTCCTAAATGAATGTCGCTAGTATCGCCGGTATTCGCGTGCGCGCCCATACTGGCTGTTAACCTTGTAGCGCCTTGCTACTTCGCGCGGCCGGCGTAACCCTTCGCCACCATGGGCACTTTGTAGATCGACCGCGCCCAACGCTCGTCTCCCGAACCTTCAGCGCCTCGGGCCACGATGAAAAGTGTTTTCTTGTCGGGGCCGGCAAAGGCGACGCTGGTGGTGGGACGAGGCGTCGGAATGGTGCCAAGGTATTCGCCTTTGGCTGAGAAAACTTGGATTCCCAGGGGTTTGTTGTTGTTGGTTGCCACGTACAGACGGCCGGCGGAATCAATCGCCAGGCCATCTCCGCCGTTATGCGAATCGCCTTCCAGGCGGCCGAAGTTGCGGCGGTTGCTGATTGTCCCGTTCGGTCCGACGTCGAACGCCAGGAGGAACTCCGAGGGAGTGTTGCTGATGTAAAGTGTCTTTTCATCGGGACTCAGCAAAACGCCATTGGCGACTTCGATATCATTCGAAATCTCTTTCATCATGCCCGCGGAGTTGATGTAATAAACACTGGAACGCTTGGGAGTGGTGCCGTCAGTAATGTAGACGCCCCCTTCCTTGTCGACGCAGAGATCCCGCAAACCTACCAGCGGTTTTCCTTCAAAACTGTCTGCCAGGACCTTACGATTGGGGGCCAAAATCCGGACCTGCTGTTTCATCCGCTCGACATCAACGAGGTTGCCTTTATAGTCGATGGCAAGCGCGCCGGCCCCATTTGTGTCCTCGAGGTAGGAAGTCACCTTGCCATCTTTGTCGATCTTGCTGACGCGGCTGGCGACCTGCTGCGCGAATAACAGGCTGCCGTCGGGCGCACCGACGATCCCGTCGGCGCTTTCAAAACCGGACCAGACCAGCTGCACTTTGGCGCCCGCGGCTATGACTCCGGGGATAGCAGTGGCCGTACTTTCCGCGGGCGGCTGCTGCGGCGAGGCGGAGCGGGACAGCAACAAGGCCAATCCGGCTACGTAACTAACGATCGTTAAAGATGATTTTGGTGACACGGAACCTTTCAAATTCTAGCGTTCTAGTTGGCTGTTACTAAGTATTTTTTGAAGAAAGCCATGGCCTTCGGCCAGGCGTCCTCGGTAGCCATCATGTTCTTTCCCAGATCCTGGCGGTAGAGAAAAACGTGTGTCGCGTCGGGATAGACGTGCACGTCGAACTGCTTATTCAGGCGCTTCATGTCGGCGGTGGCGGGTTCGATTCTGGGCGCGAGGCCCAGGTCATCCGCGCCATAATAGGCGGACACGGGAGCTTTGATCCGCGCCATCACTTCCTCTCGCGGGGGGCCGCCGTAAAAAACCACGGAGGCGTTCACGCCTTCGATCTCCGCGGCCGATTCCCATGCCAATCCCCCGCCGTTGCAGAATCCAGTCACGCCGAACTTGCCGTTAGCCATCGGCAGTTTGAGGGCATAATCCCGCGCCACGCGGATACGATTGAGGACCTCTGAATGCGGAATCTTGTTCAGGGCCGCGCCGGAATCGTCCGGAAATTTGAACGAGTCGTAGTTGCCGCCGTTGGGTCCCAGGCCCGACGTCAAATCGGGCAGCACGGCGATGAATCCTTCATAGGCGAGTTGATCCGCGATGCCGCGCAGCCAGTTGGCGCCGCCGCCGGGCGTGATGGGCTCTCCCATATCCATGCCCGGGCCGGGCTGGAAGACTAGAACGACAGGAGCCTTGGTCACGTTCTGTGGGTAGGAAATCCAGGTGTGCAGCTTCGTGCCGCTGGCCATCGGAATATCCACCCACTCACCTTTTCGCGGGGACTGGGCGACGGTTTTGGCCGCCATCAGGAAGTTTGCCGGAAGATCAGGCCGCTTGCCGCGCATTCCGCCGAGGGCATCGCCGCCCCCGCGACCGGCTGCCGCGGCCTGGAACAAGGCGGGCATTCGCGGCACATCCAATTGAGCGGAGAGCATGGCTGTGGCCTGGTGCCAGGCGTGATCGGCTAAAACGAACTTTGCCGTATGAGGCTGGGCCGCGATAATGGTGGTCTCGATACGGTTCCCATCGTCAGCAAAGTGGAAATGCGCCTCAGCGGCATTGCCATTGGAACCCGGCATGGTTACGGCATAAGCCCTGAGCGCGGCAGTGCGTCGAGCGATCTCGGTCTGCTGGGTGGCCAATGCCTGCACAATTGCGTCAGAGCTAGCGAAAGAGCTGGTGCCGCCGCCATTTGGACCCAAGCCACTTAAGAGATCGGGAACTACAGCGATGAAACCATCCGCGGCGGCGTCGTCGCCCACGGCGCGGAGCCAATCGCTCATTCCCTGGTTGTTCGCTGTGACGAGCACAACCGGGGCGTGCTTGTCTTCGCGCACCGGAAAGACTACAAATGATCGAACGATGGCATTCCCCACCGGGATGTCAATCCATTGAGGGTGTCGCAGGCCTCCCAAGGCGGTACTCAGGGCAGCTTTTGCCGTTTCTGGCGCGGGAAGTCCCGCGCGTTCGAGAGTGGAGGAGTTGATGCTGGCGGGAAGTAAGGCCTTCCCCGGATGTGCTCCATGTTGCGCCAAGGCATACCGGCCGCCGACGAGCGCTGCTGCTGAGATCACAATTCCCGCGAATCCGTGCACCTTCATGATTCACCTCTTACGTATTGCGAATCGCCGTTCTTGTTGGCGTTTTTCCCGCGGGCGAACTTCTCGGCCCATCGGAACCCTGCCATTATGCGCCGTAAGGCGGCCTGCGTCAATGCAACTTGGTTATTCGGGTAAGTAGTCCTGCGATAAGTTGGCTCTGGTTATGTTCCCGATGCGGAATGCGTTGTTCCACATATTGAACCTGGAGCTTCGGAGGCCACTTTTGCATAGCCGCAACGTACGCGGCGTATTTTTCGAGTGTTGCCGCGGACTGGGCTAATGAGAGAAGAAAACCAGGGTCGTCGCTTGTTACAAAATGTGGTTTACTGATTTGTGGATCTGTAACGCCGAAGCGACTAAAGGAGTTGAAAGATGGCTAAGAAAGCGACCCCATCCGTAGGACGACGCGGTTTCCTGAAGGGCGCGGCAGCCGGAGCCGCCGCCGGTGCGACCGCTATGGTAGCGCCCCAGGTCAAAGCACAACAAGCCGCTCCTCCGCCGCGCGGCGCAGCTCCCCCTTCGACAGCGCAGATCGCGGCCGAGCGCGATCCTACAGCGGTGGGGGTGGCGACGGCCGCAGGGCAGCGTCCCGGCGGCGACTACATGGTGGATGTAATGAAGTCGCTGGGTGTGGAATATTTCATCTGCAATCCGGGTTCAAGTTTTCGCGGCATCCATGAGTCGCTGGTCAGCTATGGCGGAAACAAGCCCGAGTTCATCACCTGCACACACGAGGAAATCGCCGCCGCGATGTGCAATGGGTACGCCAAGATTGAAGGCAAGCCCGCGATCACGGCGGTGCACGGTACGGTAGGTCTGCAACACGCGACCATGGCGATCTATAACGCCTACTGCGATCGCGCCCCCATGCTGATTCTGGGGGGCAACATGATGGATGCGAGCGAGCGCCGCGGCTACGTGTCGTGGGTGCACAGCGTGCAGGACTGCGCCGCCCTGGTGCGCGACTTCACCAAGTGGGATGACAATCCCAGTTCTCTCGAAGCGTGGGGTGAGTCCATGGTGCGCGGCTACAATTTGGCGCGGACCCCGCCGCAGATGCCGGTGATGATCGTAAGCGATGAGCAGTTGCAGGAAGACCCGATGCCGGCGCGGTTCAAGGGCCATATCCCCAAGGCGGGCGAGCAACATGCTCCGGCGGGAGATCCGGCCGCGGTGAACCAAGTGGCGCGCATGCTGGTGAACGCCGAAGCGCCGGTGCTGGTTGCAGGGCTTTCCGCGCGCACGCCCAACGGAATCAATTTGCTGGTGGAACTGGCGGAACTCTTGCAGTGCGCCGTGATCGACCAGAAACGCAGAATGAATTTTCCCAACCGGCACCCGCTGAATCAGAGCCAGCGGCAGCGCGCGGCGATTGGCGAAGCCGATCTG
>JALYJH010000145.1 GCA_030775415.1 Acidobacteriota bacterium
CGGGCTCGCTTCTCAGCTCACCGAAGGCAATGCGGGACTTTTTGACACTCGAAATGCGGGGCCTAGAACACGAGGAGTTCGGAATGATTTTTATGGACCAGCGCCACAGGTACATTGCACGCGAAGTGTTGTTTCGCGGCACGATCGACGGCGCGGCGATCCACCCTCGCGAGTGTGTGAAATTGGCGCTTCAACACAATACCGCTGCTATTTGCCTTTTTCATAACCACCCTAGCGGTCAGTCCTCGCCATCTCAAGCGGATGAACTCATAACCATACGTTTGAAGGAGGCCTTCGCGCTCATCGATGTCAGACTTGTGGATCACGTTATCGTAGGTTCAACAATTTTCAGTTTCGCCGAAGCGGGCCTGATTTAGAAGGGGAAACCGATGAGCAACAAATTCACTCTAGTTCCTCAGATCGGCGGCAGGACTGCACCGAATGCAAGCCCCGATGACGACGAATGCGCGACGGTGAGTCTTGTGGCGCGCGTGCAGTCCTACATGGCATCGGACGACCGCGACCAGTCCGAACGCCTTGCGCGGCAATACATGCGCGCGACGCCCGCAGTGAGACAGGCTGTCGATGATGCGTTTATTTGTCTGTGCGGATACTCGCTCGAAACGCTCATCGCGGAGCAGGACGCGGCCGCGGCCCCGGCGGCGGAGCCGGAGAATGTGCCTACGCCTGTGGTGTACTGCGGGCCAGCACTCACCACAGCGTTTGATCCGTCAGGGGATTCGCGGCGTGCCGGGATTCTCGTTGTCGGGGCACCGCCGGAGCAACGCTATCTCGTGACGTGGAAAATTGACATCGAAGCAGGGACGCGACTGGAGGCGGCGATAGCGGCGCGGCGAATCCAGATTGGCGGCGGGAGCACCGCAACGGTTTTTGAGGTTGCCGACGAGCAAGGCTGCAATCCCGTGTCGATCGACCTAGATGAACACAGTGAGCGTGCGGCGGAGTTGCGCACATTCGTGGAGATCGAAGTTCGCAATGCCACGGACCGGGCCGACTCGGAGATTCCGGGCCTATTCGAGTTCGCCTTGTTCGATACCGAGGGCGTCTGGCGGGCTGGCGCGGTCGTCGATGCGATTCACGCAGCGGCGCTGCGTGACAATCTTAACGCGCTGCTCGGGGACAGCGCCGCGAAGGGGACTCTTGTGTCATTGGCGAAAGCTGTGGCGCCGGAGGCCGAACTGTGAACGGGGTGGAGGGGGTGCCCGCGCGCGCCTTTCCGGTGGCGTGCGACATCCAGAGTGTCGCGGGCTAGGGCTGGGAGCGCGCAATTAGCGCAAATGTGTCGCAGCCGTTGCCGCCGCCGCCCTTCGCTGCCGCTTACGGCCGGGCAGCCGCAAGGCGTGCACCATTGACTACGCGCCCGGTCGGGCTCGAGCATCAAGACGTCGTCTCCGCCCTAGCAAAATCGAGAGCGGCCGTTGACCGCTGGCGAGGCTTCGCTGCCGCTTACGCCCCTGGCAGTCAAGGCGCGCACTGATTGATTACCCACCCCCGACGACGCAGAGCGTCTCGTCCCCGTAGTCCATCATGAGCGAAGGCCTCCACCAAATAGGCCGCAGCGATTGTGGACCCACGGGGGCGAACGCGGACCGCCATCTCAGACCGCTGAGCGAATCGCTCAATGTCTGGTATCACCGCGTCCGCCTCAACCTCAACGTGCTACCAAGAGCGCCGCACTTGCGGCGCCCCGAATGGGTTGGCGACGGGTGTGATTAAGAAGTGCAGCGCGGCGACCGCCGCTTAATCGGCGCGCGTTCTGCGCCCAGGTGTACTCATGGGCACTTGTCTAACACTTGACGAAGTTAATAGAAAGTCTATAATTCAAACATGGGCGCGAAAAGTGCTCATCCGGTCCCGGCCGATTCCGGGCAAATAGGTGGAGATTGATCCCATGATTGAACATGAAAATATGGCTATTCCCCTCGCACGGCTCGTGCTGTCAGAGCAGAACGTTCGCAAGGGTCCACGCAAAAACATCCCTGAACTCGCCCATTCCATTCTGACGCAAGGCGTCCTCCAAGCGCTTGTTGTCAACGAATGCACAGCGAAGGGCAAAGGCATATTCGAGGTTGCGGCTGGTGGACGGCGATTCGAGGCGCTTCATCTATTGCGCAAGGAAGGAAAGATCAAGGCGAGCTTCCCTGTGCCTTGCACGATTATTCCCGAGGCGAATGCCATCGCGGCGAGCCTGACGGAGAATATCGCGCGCGAATCCATGAGCTTGGCGGACGAATATGTGGCGTTTAAGCGATTGGTTGATGGTGGCAAGAGTATCGAGGACGTGGCGGCGCTGTTTCGCGTGACGCCGCTCGTGGTCAAGCGGCGGCTGAAACTGGCGAATGTAGCGCCGAGTCTGCTGGCGTTATTCCGGAAGGAAGAGATCGAATTGGATGAGCTGATGGCATTCGCGATCACCGATGATCACGCCCGACAGGAGCAGGTTTGGTCGTCGCTGCCGAAGCACGCCCGACGGGCGAGTTCAATCCGCGCGGCGCTTACCGAGAACGAACTGCCGAGTAATGATCGGCTGGTTCGCTTCGTCGGCCTAAAGTCATACGAGAAGGCCGGCGGCGCGGTGCGGGTCGATTTATTCAGCGATGCCAAGGTCGCTTTCGTCCAGGACGTGGCCCTCATTCGACAGCTTGCGCAGGCAAAGCTCGATAGGAAGGCCGAGCAAGTGAAAGATGAAGAGGGTGCGGCGTGGGCCGAAGGGCGACTCGACTGCGACTATTCGGAGCGCAACGCGTTCGGGCGGGTTGGCATGATCCGCAAGCAGCCGACCGCCAAGGTGGCGAAGCAGCTTGAGACACTTCAGGCGGAACTTGGCGCGCTCGAAGCCCAGGACCCCGACAGCGTGGACGATGACGCCTACGAGCAGATCGAGGCGCTACAGGAGAAGATCGAGACCATCGAGCAGGGGCTTCAGCAGCCGGACGCGCGCGCGGTAAAGATCGCCGGCATTCTCTTGACCGTCGAACACGATGGCCGGGTGGAGATTACGCGCGGGCTGATTCGCGCCGAGGACAGAAAGGCGCTCAAGGCGCTCGCCAAGTCCCCGGAAGCGGTGGCGGGTTGCGTGGAGTCGTCCGACGAGAGTGACGCCGGGGCCGGTCTGTCCGGGGCGTTGCGGCTCAATCTCTCCGCGCAGTTCACCGCAGGCTTGCAGGCGCGGCTGGATGCCTCTCCGAGCGTGGCTCTTCGGGCGCTGGCGGCGACGCTGTGGGTTGGCGCTAGCGCCAGCTACCTGACTCGGGGCGAGTTCTCGGTGACCGTGCGTGGCACGCCGCCGAATCTGCGTTCCCATGCGGAAGGCATCGAGGCCAGCCCTGCTTGCGCCGCGCTTGCGACGTCCCATGCGGCCTGGGAGGCGCGGATTGCGGTCGAGAAGAACGTGTTTGCGACCTTAAGTGCGTGGCCGGATACGGACGTGATCGCCCTACTCGCCCACTGCACCGCGCTCAATACCGATGTGATCGGGCAGAGCGGGCCGAGTGAGGATGCGGCGGCGCTCGCCAGTGCCGCGGCGCTCGACATGCGCGACTTCTGGCAGCCAACCGCCGATGCGTTCCTCAAGCGGGTTCCCAAGGGCGTCATTCTCGATGCGCTACGCGAGGCAGATCCGAACCTCGAACTTGCGAAGTTTGAGAAGGCTAAGAAGGGTGACTTGATCTCCATGGCCGAGCCGATTCTGGTCGAGCGTAAGTGGGTGCCATCGGTGCTTCGGACTGAGGCGCGGGAGAGCTAACAGGTCGGAGACCGGGCGGGGCGGGGTCAATGGACTCCGCCCCAATTGGGACCTGGCGGGGCTCATGTGGGTGAGTTTCGGCTGGACTCGTTGTATCTTGGCGGCGCTGGCTGCTACGCGCGCGGGCGATTCCGCGATCGATTAGGAGAATTGCTATGCAGTATCAGACCAGAGGTGGGTGCGTTGACGCCCTGAATCCACGAGATCGCAACGGCGGGAGGACGGTACCTAGAGCGCCGCCCGCTGGAGCGTTCCGGGTATCGGGCGGCTTGTCCGTTCGATCCCCCTACAGCATGAGTGAGCCAATGACCTATCGTGTTTATTTACGCTGGCCGCCGCAGAGAGTGACCGACAAGACCACGACGGAAAGCCGTGCGGTGGCGGAATTCGCGTTTAAGGAGCTGCTCGCGCGAGCAGACCTTGCGGGGAAGGATGTGGCGGCGACCTTCACCGAAAAGAGCGAGAACGCTGCGACGGCCGAAAACATCAGCTACCACGACTTCCGTAGTGTGGAGCCTCCGGAGAACTGGGGTAACCGGTGACGGAGGAAACTGCCAAACGGGTATGGACTGCGGTAGACCTGGAATACAGCGCGGAAGAGTGCAACTACCGGCTGATCTTTGGCAAACCAGCGCGTTTGGTGGAGCTTGAAAAGACCTTCGGTCGTACTCGGCAGACCGCATGGTTTGAGTCCGGAAGCATTTTCGGATTGGATCTGTGGGAAGGGGCGTTGATCGCGAATGCGGCCGGGGAAAGACGGACGCGGACGCGTGAGCGGGCCTGCTTTGTTCTGCAGGCTGGCGCTCCAGGTGACGAGCTCTCGCGGGTAAAACAGGTTCGCCCTGGGGCACGCGCATTGATTAGTACCCACGGGGTGCGGCGGTCGAAATTCTTGCTGGGGTGGCTCGCGGAACTGGCGCAGCAGTGCGATCCGTGTGCGTTGGATGCAGAGTTTTATTTACTCAAGTCGTTACCTGTTTCGGTGCTAGTTCCGGAGCGGGAGCCGCCTTCAGCCATAGGATTTCCTAAGCGTGTCGCTGCGCATTAGGACGTGGACTCCGCTCGTGATCATTGCCGCGCTGGTAGTGCTGGCGGTGGGCGTGCGTGTCGTTTACCCGATGGTTGGCCCGCCGTTGATGATCAATTACACGGATAGCGAACCGCACGGTTTGTACTGGCTGGACGTTCACAAGAATGGCCATTACGGGCGCGGACAGATGGTGGCATTTCCGGTGCCCGAGCCGTTTAAGGAGCTGATATACGGAAGGGGATGGCTTGCGCGGGGATTACCCTTGATGAAGGAAATCGGTGCGCTGGAAGGGGATCGCGTGTGTGTCGATGACGCTCAAGAGACCATTAATGGCAAGGCGGTGGGGTCAATATTCTCTGCCGATTCGGCGGGGCGACCTATGCCGACAATTCGCGGCTGCTACACCGTGGCTCCAGGGTATTTTCTGCCGCTGAGTACTGTGGTACCCAAAAGTTTTGATGGCCGGTATATGGGTCCGCAGCCGCTGGCCGTCATCAAAGGTGAGGCACGAAGCCTATGGACTTTCTAGACTTTGCGCACACCTGCGGCCCATTGGTGGATCCGGTAACGACGACGGCCATTGTCCGCACCGAGAGTTCTTTTAACCCGCTGGTGGTTCGAGATAACACGGCTAAAGTCACATTCAGTCCGCGGAACCGGCAGCAGGCCGAGGCGCTAATAGCGACACAATTGGCAGCAGGTCATCGACTGGCCATTGGCCTCATGCAGATCACGATTCCGTGGACTACCAGACTAAAGTTGAGGCCCCAAGCGCTGCTGGATGCATGTACGAATATAACCGTTGGGACGTCAATTCTGGCTGCCAACTACCGGGAATGTTCTGTACCCGGCCAGCCTCCTGAGTCTGCATTGGTGTGCGCGCTGTCGGCCTATTGGAGTGGGAATGGTCGGGCAGGCGGCGTGTATGTGAATCGGGTTTTCAAGATGGCCGGGAGCCCTTTGAGGGTGGCAGAGAGTCCCGGAGTGACCGATGGAATTCTCGAGAGCGACGTGAAGACACCCACCGTTCCGGCTTTCCAACAGTTCCAGTATAAGACGCAAACGTTCTCGTATTCCGAAGTAGCTGCGCCGGATTTTGATTTCCCGAGGGGGCGGTTTTAAGCGGTTAGGACCAGTATCGACAGCGTGATAGGCATCGCCGTACGGTGCCGATTGTCGATTCCCAGAGGCGCGCCACCTCGAAAAACTCCTGAACTCGCGAGGACCGCTGGCTGCTTCATTGCGAGAGAGCTGAGGTGCATTGGTGCGGTGACATCGATGCGCGAGCGGGTGTCCGGAGGGGAGTTCGGAAAGCTAGCGCATGACTCCGGTGGCTAGGGCATCCGGTGGAGGGAGAGTTTCCGCGAGCTGATTCTTTTGCTTTGCGTGCTGCGGATCGGGCGTGAACTTGAGCTTAAAGGCACATCAATTCGCGACACGTGAAGCGCAACCGGCGGTCCGGGAAGCGCAGCCTCGAACAACCTTCAGGGTCCCGGAAACATCGCTTTTGGCCATGCTGTCGATTCGTTTCGATGCGAATCTGCGTCGCGAAAACACCCTTTGGCAAACTGGATTGGTCCGAATTGGGGTACCGATTTGGAAGGAAGCGTGGGGCCTCTGGAGTCTGCGGAGGAGGCCTTGTAGGGGGCGGAATCGGAGCGGAAAGTGGAGAACCAGGAATGGAGAATCGAGGTGCGGGAGAGTTGAGATAGGACCGGATTGGTACTGCAAGATAAAAGGTAAGGTGCTTCTATGTTGCTAAGTAGCTGGTTTTACGATAGTAATAAGGGATGCAGAATATAGTTAAGGCTGTCTCTATGACCGATAAATTGGTGTTGAACCCGAGAATATTGGCACTAATAAGGCATCCGTTAATGAATAGGACACCCTGAGTGGAGCACGCCGCGCAAACAGCCACCGCCGGACGGCCTGGTCGACATCCGGCCGGCGAGCGCGCATTCCGGCCCCAAGTCGGTGCCA
>JALYJH010000146.1 GCA_030775415.1 Acidobacteriota bacterium
CGGCTGGCCCAGCGGGACCTGATCCTAAAGCTTCTGTCCAAGGTATCCGAAGAAGAGCGTACCTTGATCTTGATGAAGGAAGTGGAAGGCCACTCGGTGGAAGAATTGGCCGGGATGACCGGCTTGAATGAAAATACGATTAAAGTTAAACTGTTTCGAACCCGCCAGAAATTGCTAAAGGCGGCCGGACGGTTGACCCGGATCCGCTGAACGGCGCCGGGTGTTCAAACGGGCAAAGACCCGGGGGCTGTAGTTTGGGAATCGGCTAAAGTTCTAAGGGGTGACTGAGGGAAGAACGATGCATCGCGAGATTCGAGATCATATCGAGAACGTGCTGGCGGGCTCCGAACCTGAACACTTGGCCGCGTGTGAAGAGTGCCGCAGTGAAGTGCAGGGCATGCAGAAACACACGGTGTTGCTCCGCGAGCTTCGCGCACCCCAAAGTTTCGTAGCCGAGCCACGCGCGGGCTTCTACGCGCGCGTAATGGAGCGCATCGAAGCCGAAGGACCCATTTCCATCTGGAACTTGTTCATTGAATCTGCCTTCGGACGCCGCATCGCGTTAGCCTCCCTGGCGCTGGTGATTCTGTTGGGTGTCTACCTGGTGACCTCAGAGCGCTCGGCCGAAGACCCGATCATCGCGGGACAGCAAGTGCAACAGCAGCCCGTGGTCGTCGTGGGCGAAGATGGCCCGGCCCGCATCCTTACGCAGATGGATCAGTCCGGGGCAGGCCAGTCCTCCGAAGACGCTGTTCTGGCTGACCTAGTCACCTATCGGGAGCAATAATGTCGCAGGAACCGGCGGCCAAAAATCCCAAAGTCATCGGAACCTTGGCGCTGGTGTTTCTGGCGGGTGGCGCCGCGGGTGCTTTGACCATGCAAATGGGACTCCACGAGAGATTGCATCGCACCGTTTCCGCGGCTTCGGTTACGGCTCCCGCTCACAAGCCCTCTACCAACGATGCCTTGGTGCAGCGCTTCAAAACCGAGTTGAATCTTTCCGGCGATCAGACCGAAAAAATTGCGATGGTCCTCGATGACTACCGCCAGTATTATCAAAGCCTGCAGGACCAGCTAGACGACGTGCGCTCTACCGGGAAGACCCGTATCCTGCAGATCTTAGACGAAGAGCAGCGCGCCAAGTTTGAGAAGATCATGGGCAAGCTTCAGCCCACTCTGGACGCCCAGTAGCTCAGCTCTTCGGACGATCCGCCATCTTGCGCTCAAGCGCTTTCCACAAGCGCGATTCGACGGCTTCCGGGATAGCTTGCGGTTCCATTCCCTTATAAACCTGCAGCGTCTTGAGAGTGGTATCTACGATGACGAAACAGTTTGGGCACTTATCGACATGCGCCGCGAGGTGGCTTTTGATCTCGGCGTCCACATTCGGGTCGAGGTAATCGTTCAGTTCCTGAAGAAACTGTTTACAGGTAACCAAGCAAATCGTCCCCTTTCCGCTTGAACTGGCGGGTCAGCTTTTCACGCAGCGCCAAACGCGCCCTTAATAACCTGCTTTTCACAGCGGGCACCGAAATTCCCAGCGCCTCAGCCGTGTCTTCCGTACTCAGTTCTTCGATGTCGCGCAAAGTGAAAACGGTTCGGAAATCTGGCTTTAAGCTGTCCACGGCCTCGTCCAGAATGGCCTGCATTTCCTCGCGGGAATAGCGCTGCTCGGGGTTGTCTTCCCACACGGCGATCTCCCGTTTCACCTCTTCTTCCCCTGTTTCAATCGGCTCATCCAGCGAGACGAAGCGGTTGCCCTTGCGCTTGCGCAGCTTCATCAACGATTCATTCACGGCAATGCGCACAATCCAGGTGTAGAACTTGGAGTTCCCCTGAAAACCCGGCAGGTGCTCATAAGCCTTCAGGAACGTTTCCTGGAGCACGTCCTCCGCATCCTCGTCGTTCTGCGTGATGTTTTTGGCGACCCGATAGATCTTGCGGCTGTACTCCGACACCAAGGCCGCGAAAGCCTCCTGCTCCCCCGCCTGCGCGCGAGCCACCAGCGTCGACTCATCGAACGTCACGGGATTGGGAGTAGGGGTCAACGAGAACCTCTCCATTCAATATACCAGCGGCTCAATATACAGCGGCGCATCCCTCGGATCATTGCGTTGCTTCCTTGGTCACGGAGCACGAGCCCCGCCCGTGCAGCTTGCCAAAATCGCATCCCGAATCGCTTCAACCCCCGCTCTTGTAGCTGTTTGTCGAAAAACGGCTTGGGTTCGTTTGGTAATCTGATTAGTATCAATGAGCAATTTTCAGGTCACCCTTCCCGATGGAAGTGTCCAAAATGTTCCCGCCGGAGCGGCGCCGATCGATGTCGCGCGGTCCATTAGCCCCCGACTGGCCGACGACGCGCTGGTCGCCAAGGTCAATGGCGATCTATGGGATCTGAACCGTCCCCTCGAAGCCGACGCCAAGCTGCAGATCCTGACCCCCAAAAATCCCGAAGCGCTCGAAGTCTACCGCCATTCCACCGCGCACCTGCTGGCCGCCGCCGTGCTGGAACTCTACCCTGAAACCAAGCTCGGCGTGGGCCCCGCCATAGAAAACGGTTTTTATTACGACTTCCAGCGGCCCGAAGCATTTTCCCCCGAAGACCTGGAAAAAATCGAGAAAAAGATGTGGGAACTACAGGCGCAGGACCTGCCCTATCAGCGCCAGTACATGGAAAAACAACAAGGGCTTAAGCTCTACGGCGACCAGCCCATGAAGTGCGAGCTGATTACCGAAAAGGCCGATGAAGTGTTTTCCGAATACACGCTGGGCAACCACTTCATCGATTTCTGCCGCGGTCCGCACGTGCCGTCCACCAAGAAAATTAAGGCGTTCAAACTGCTCTCCATCGCCGGCGCCTATTGGAAGGGCAACGAAAAGAACGCGCAGCTACAACGTATCTACGGCACGTCATTCTTTACCAAAAAAGAGTTGGACGACTACCTCGCGAAACTCGAAGAAGCAAAAAAGCGCGACCACCGCAAGCTGGGCCAGGAGCTCGATCTCTTCAGCATCCAGGAGCTCGCCGGACCCGGGCTGATCTTCTTCCATCCCAAAGGCGCCCGCGTGCGCAAGATCATTGAAGACTGGATGCGCGATCAGTACCTGGCGCGCGGCTACGATCTGGTCTACACGCCGCACGTCATGCGGGCGGACCTGTGGAAGACCTCCGGGCACTTGAGCCACTACGCCGAAAACATGTTTGCCGGCATGGAGCTTGACGACGCTGAGTATCGTTTGAAGCCCATGAACTGTCCGGGCCACATTCTCATTTACCGCGATCGTCTGCGCAGTTATCGCGAACTGCCCGTGCGCCTCGGCGAACTGGGAACCGTATACCGCTATGAACGCAGCGGCACCATGCACGGCCTGTTGCGCGTCCGCGGATTTACGCAGGATGACGCCCACATCTTCTGCACCCCGGAGCAGATTGAAGACGAAGTGGTGAGTTGCCTGGAATTTGCGCTCGACACTTTGAAGACCTTCGGATTCGAGCAGTATGAGGCCGAGATCTCGACTTGGGACGGCGGCAAGAGTGGTAAGTACGACGGCGCTCCGGAGCTGTGGAAGCTTGCCGAGGACGCGTTGCGGCGCGCGGTCGATCGCCTGGGCATTCAGGCCCCGGTGATTCCTGACGAAGCGGCGTTCTACGGACCCAAGATCGACGTGAAGCTCCTCGACGCGCTGGGCCGGAAATGGCAGCTCTCGACGGTACAGTTCGATTTCACTTTGCCGCAGCGCTTCGGCCTGGAATATGTCGCCGCCGACGGCGCGCGGCATCAGCCGCTAATGGTACACCGTGCCCTCTACGGAAGCATCGAGCGTTTCTTCGGTACCCTGGTCGAGCACTACGCCGGTGCATTCCCTGTATGGCTCGCGCCGGTGCAAGTGGTGGTTATGCCCATCACGGACCGCCAGCTCGACTACGCCAAGACCGTTCACGCGCGCCTGGAATCCGCCGGTTTGCGCTCGCATCTCGACGACCGCAAGGAAAAGGTCAACCTCAAGATCCGCGAAGCGCAATTGCAGAAAGTGCCTTATATGCTGGTCGTAGGCGACCGCGAAGCGGAAGCCGGTACCGTGTCGGTGCGCCACCGCAAGCACGCCGATATGGGCGTAAAGCCGTTAGAGCAGTTTGTGGAAGACGTGTGCAAGCTGGTCGAGTCGAAATCCGCGACGGAATAATTGCGCGAAGCATTCTGAGCCCCACCACGGGCTTCCTCGCCGAGGCCGGGTTCACGCATTCGCTGACGCCCGCGCGCAATTGTACGTTCGGCTGCACGTACTGCTACGTACCCACCATGCGCGTTCAGGCCGGACTGAAGCCTGAGGACTGGCAGCGCTGGGGTCAGTTCACCACCTTCAAAAGCAATGCGGCGGAACTTGTGCGACTGAGCCTGCGCGAACATCAGCGTATCTACTGCTCCCCGCTGGTCGATCCCTATCAGCCGGCTGAAGAACGTGAACAGATGATGCCGCGCATTCTGGGCACGCTTCTCGAAGCACCGCCGCGTGTGTTCGTCCTGCAAACGCGCGGCCCGCTGATTCTTCGCGATCTAGAACCATTACGGGCGCTCGCGGGGCGCACGACACTGCGCGTGAGCTTCTCCATCACCAGCAACCGTGAAGACATTCGCAAGCTGTACGAGCCGCTGTGCGCTCCCCTCCCCGAACGCCTGGAGGCAATCCGCGTGCTGCGCGACGCCGGCATCGAAACGTACGTTACCCTCGCCCCGCTTCTCCCTTGCGATCCGGAAGAACTGACGCGCTGCGCCCTCGCTGCCAGCGGACGCGACCTGATTGGCGATCCTCTGCACATTCGCAGCACTAAGCCGCGCGGCGCCACCACTCGCGAAGCGGCTTTTCACGTGAGCGCCGTCCACGGTCACCAGAAGTGGTTCGAAGCGAAGTTCCAAGCGGAAATTGTCGAGCGTATCCACGTCACCGCCCAGTCGCTGGGATACCGCTTCGCCACCGGACCCCGCGGGTTTGCGACATTGGCTCTATGAAGCTCCTCGAACACATCCTCGGCCGGAATCATTCCGGAGCCTGTGGCGAAACCTGGATTGAGAATCCAGGTGGAGGAGAGATAGCTTCGCTCAATCCCAGTGACGGTAGCGAATTGGGCCGCGTGCGCCTGGCCCTAGAGGAAGACCACGACGAAGTGTTATGGGCCGCTACCAAAACGTTCGAGCGCTGGCGCATGCTTCCGGCCCCGCAGCGTGGCGAGATCGTGCGTGAGATCGGCGATGAGCTGCGCGCGGCGAAGGACGAGTTAGGGGATCTGATCACCCTGGAAACGGGCAAGATTCTGGCCGAAGGGAGAGGCGAAGTGCAGGAGATGATCGACATCGCCGACTTCGCCACGGGACTTTCGCGCCAGCTCTACGGACTCGCGATGCACAGCGAACGTCCCGGCCACCGCATGTATGAGCAATGGCATCCGCTGGGCGTGGTGGGTGTGATTAGCGCCTTCAATTTTCCGGTCGCGGTGTGGAGTTGGAACGCCTTGCTTGCCTTGGTGTGCGGCGATACCGTCGTCTGGAAGCCTTCCCTCAAAACCCCGTTAACCGCAATCGCCGTGCAGATCATTTGCAATCGCGTGTTGCAGCGCCGCGGCTGGCAGGGGGTTTTAAATCTGGTGATCGGTCGCGATGACGTGGTGGGAGAACGCCTGATCCGCGATCCGCGCGTGCCCCTCATCAGCGCCACGGGCTCCACGCGCATGGGCAAACAGATCGCTCCTATTATTGCGGCCAGCATGCGGCGAAGTTTGCTCGAGCTCGGCGGCAACAATGGCGTGATCGTGATGAATGACGCCGATCCCGACTTGGTGGTGCGCGCTGTATTGTTCGGCGCCGTGGGAACGGCAGGCCAACGCTGCACGTCGCTGCGGCGTTTGTTCTTGCAGAAGGGCATCGCGGACCGCATCACGGAGGGTCTCCTGGCCGCCTACCGGCAGATCCGCATCGGCGATCCGCGCGACCCCGCAACGTTAATGGGGCCGCTGATTGACCTCGAAGCCGTTAACAGCATGCTGCGCGGTCTTGATCGTATTCGCGAGCAGGGCGGGGAGGTGCTCCACGGCGGCAACCGCTTGCACGACTGTTTCGTCGAGCCCACTATTGTCCGCGCGCATCCCGGCATGCCCATCCTGAAGGAAGAAATCTTCGCGCCCATTCTCTACCTGCTGGAATTCGAAACGCTGGACCAAGCGATAGCCTGGCACAACGACGTTCCGCAGGGGCTCTCTTCGGCGATCTTTACGTCCAACTTGAACGCGGCCGAAACTTTTTTGAGCGCGCGCGGCAGCGATTGCGGCATCGCCAACGTGAACATCGGCACCAGCGGCGCCGAAATCGGCGGAGCCTTTGGCGGCGAGAAAGAAACCGGCGGCGGACGCGAATCCGGAAGCGATGCCTGGAAAGCTTACATGCGCCGCCAGACCGTTACCGTGAACTGGTCCGCGGACCTGCCACTGGCGCAAGGAATGAAATTTGATTTATAGCTATTTGTTGCTGCTAGTGAGGTCGATACCCGGTTCTTTCATCAGCTCGCGCACGGTATCGCGGAGAATGCGCTCCGGCTTTTCGAGCAGCGGGTCATTGCCGAACATCTGCACGCGCACAAGACCCTTGGCGTCCACAAACATCAGAATTGGCACAAAGGGGCGATCCTTAGGTCCGATATTCGCCAGCTTCAGCAGGGCGGCGT
>JALYJH010000147.1 GCA_030775415.1 Acidobacteriota bacterium
GGATTTCATGCAGAAAGTTTTGGGAGTGATGATCGTGCTTGCGGGTGCATCGCAGTTCGCGATGGCCACCGCCGTGCCGGAAATCGGCGTGGGCTCAGCGGGAAGCGCCATTGCGCTAATCTCTGGCGCCATACTGGTGATTCGCGGCCGCCGCAAGTAGAAAGACGTAAAACTCGACCGCTCCTCAGAGCACCCGATACCATCGGGTGCTTTGTTCCTTTCTGTGCTTCCTCAACTTCCGTTTCGTGAGTCCGCCGCGAGCGATTCTTCGTTCGATTTATTCCCGCGCCTCCTCGTACTCACGCTCCTCTTCGCCGCCGAGCTGCTCCTGATTTCCGTCTGGTTGGACAATGGCGCCCTGATAGGACGGGGCGGGTTCCTGACATTAGCCGGCCAGTGGGGTGCCTGGATCGTGCGCGGGATCGTTGGCTACGCCGCTATCTTTTTTACTTTCGCTTATTTAAAAAGCAAGTCGGCGCTCAAGGAGATTTCGAGTCTAGTCAAAACCGTCCCGGTGAGCCCGCGCCTAATGGCGGGCCATGGTGTGGCGATGGCTATCTTCGGGTCGGCATCCTGGGCATTGTACGGAAATCATTCGGAAGGTTTTTCTGCGAATTCGATCGCAGTGGTGTGGCTGCTGGCGGGAGTCTGCGGAATTGTCCTGGGAGCTTTCGCCTTGATCCCGCGTATTCTGTGGGTGCGCCTGCTCCGGGACACCGGCTGGCTGTGGGCCTATACGTTATTAGCCGTGGTTCTCGCGTGCGTCGCGGGAGGATACAGCCGGGTCCTCTGGCTGCCCTCCAGCCGTCTTACCTACACGCTGGTTAAGTTCCTGCTAAATCTGTTCGTGACCGGAATCATCGCCAATCCCGTGACCATGCATTTAGGTACGTCCAGGTTTGCGGTGGAGATTGCGCCGGAGTGTTCCGGATACGAGGGCGGCGGACTAATTCTCGCTTTCGGAGTCGTATGGCTGTGGCTCTTTCGCGACGAGTGCCGTTTCCCCCGTGCGCTGATTCTCATTCCCGCCGGACTGGTGGCCATGTATTTGTTAAACGCAGTGCGTATCACGAGCCTGATCCTGATTGGCAATGCCGGCGCCCCGCAGATAGCGCTGGGTGGATTTCATTCGCAAGCCGGCTGGATCGCATTCAACGCAGTCGCGCTTGCCTTCTCCTTCGCCGCCCGGCGCTTGCCCTGGTTAACCACAAACGGTCAGACGACCACCGTCAAGACAACGATAGCGAAGCCGCTCCAAGAGTTAGGCGGCAATCCGGCGGCGACGTATCTATTCCCGTTTTTGAGCATACTCGCCGTAGGAATGATAACCGGCGCAGTGAGTGGCGACTTTCAATGGCTCTACCCCCTGCGCTTCCTGGCGGCCGCAGGGGTGCTATGGTTCTTGCGAAAACGCTACCGAACTGTCGCTTGGTCGTTCACCTGGTTCGGACCGGCGTTGGGAGTTCTCGCCTTCTTAATCTGGCTCGGCATGGATGCGCTTCTGAACATCCGGACACACGACGCCATGCCGAAAGCGTTGGCTGCCACCACGCCCGTTATCCGCGACACCTGGATTGTCGTTCGGGTTTTAGCCGCCGTGATTACCGTTCCCATTGCCGAAGAACTAGCGTTTCGGGGCTTTCTTATCCGCCGCTTCTTGTCGGACGATGTCGAAACGCTGGCGCCGCAAAGTTTCACCTGGCTCGCCGTGGGTGTCACTTCTGTTGCTTTCGGAATCCTGCACGGCAACCTCTGGTTCGCCGGTGTTTTAGCGGGCCTACTCTATGCCTGGGCGCTGCTGCGACACGGCAAACTCGGCGAGGCGATCGCCGCTCACGCCACCACTAACGCTCTTCTAGCAGCCTACGTCCTCCTGTTTCACAAATGGCACTTGTGGTAGCGCCGCCGAGCGGCTTCAAGTACCAGAGATAATTAGTTATCGCCGCGGCGAAAACTTTCGAAGCAGTGAGAAGCAGAACATGAGCCCTTGGCCCGATCGCAGGATTCAAGAGTTGCTGGGGATTAAACTGCCCATCATTCAAGCGCCCATGGCTGGAGCGAACTTATCAGCGATGGCGATTGCCGTCTCTCAAGCCGGAGGCCTCGGCTCGCTGCCCTGCGCGATGTTGAGCCCAGATCAAATGCGCGCCGAAATCGAAGCCATTCGTCTGCAAACGTCACATCCCATCAATCTGAACTTCTTTTGCCACCTGCCGCCGACGGTCGACCCCGGGCGCGACATGGCCTGGAAGCAGCACTTGGCGAAGTATTACGTTGAACTCGGGCTCGATCCGCAGGCGTTGCTGCCCAGCGCCAACCGACGTCCGTTCGATGCCGCGGCATGCGATCTGATTGCCGAGATCACGCCCGAGGTGGTGAGTTTCCACTTCGGTCTCCCCGATAAATCCCTGCTTGCTCGCGTCGGAGCGTCTGGCGCGAAGATCTTATCGTCGGCAACCACAGTCGATGAAGCGCTTTGGCTCCAAAAAGCCGGCTGCGATGCCATCATTGCCCAAGGTCTGGAAGCGGGAGGACATCGCGGAATGTTTCTAGCCAGCGACATTTCAACCCAACTCGGAATCATGGCGCTGGTGCCACAAATAGTGGAGGCCGTGAAAGTGCCGGTGATCGCTTCCGGCGGCATCGCGGATGCCCGCGGCATCGTTGCAGCTTTCGCGCTCGGCGCTTCGGGGGTTCAGCTGGGCACGGCTTATTTACTGTGTCCCGAAGCGATCATCAGCCCGGTCCATCGCCAGGCACTAAAATCCTTGAAAGACGACGGTACGGCGTTGACCAACGTATTCAGCGGCCGCGCCGCTCGCGGAATCGTCAATCGCCTGATTCGCGAAGTTGGCCCGATGTCTCCCCTCGCCCCGCCTTTCCCGCTGGCCAGCAGCGCCGTCGCACCGCTGCGAAAACACTCCGAAGCGGCGGGCTCGGAGGATTTCGCGCAGATGTGGTCGGGCCAGGCGGGCCGCCTGTGCCGCGAACTCCCGGCGGCCGAACTCACAAGGCAACTCGCCGCGGAAACTCTGCGTATAATGAACTGCTGACAGGAGGTGTCATGTCCCACGCGTTAAAGATGCTGTTCGTGATCGGCACGGCTGTCATCGCATCTGCTCAAGGGATCGTCATGCAGCGCAACTTGTCCCTGGGACTGGCGAAGACCATTGCGGAGGCAGCTCTGTCAGAGTGCCAGTCCAAGGGCTTCCACACCACGGTGGTGGTCGTCGACCGTGCCGGACAGATGCTGGTGCTGCTGCGCGACGAACAAGCGGCGCCGCACACCACTGAAATGGCCCGGCGCAAAGCCTACACCGCGCGGATGTTCCGCATCACTACCGCCGACTTCCAAAAGCGCACCGCGGGCGATAAACCGGAAGCGGCGCAACGCGACATCAGCGATATGCTGGCGCTCAGTGGTGGCGTTCCCATCAAGGTAGGCGAAGAAACCATTGGAGCCGTCGGCAGTTCCGGCTCGAATCTCGAAAGCGACGATGCCTGCGCAAAAGCCGGGATCGCCAAAGTGGCCGATCTCTTAAAGTAACCACCTCAGTGCGTCATCGAATAGATGATGTAGTTAATGCCGTAGCGGTAGGCGAGCGCCGTCATGGCCTCGGGGTAGTAAGGTACGTCGGCGAATTCCCAGGCATCGCCGATATCGGTATCGTAGTTGACCGACACCACCATGTGTTTGTGGTCGTCATAGATCCCGCGCCAGGCAGGATTTGACCCCGGCGGCTGCACCACCTGCACCGAATCGCCGCGCCGCCACAGATGTCGCGACCCGGGAATAAAGGTGCGATCCTTTTCGCGAATGTCGTAGAGCACGTGCATGACTGGATCGGATTCGTCGAGATCCGGAATATCGCGCCCCGGCAGGACACGCTCCATAGTGTTCCTAAAGACTTCCCAGGCGTCCGCGCCCCACATGTCGTCAGTCACCAGGAAACCGCCGCGCAGAAGGTATTCGCGGAGACGCGCAATCTCCGCCTCGCTCAATCCCCACCACCCTGTCTGCGTCGCATAGATCCAGGGGTAGTCGAAAATCCGGTCGTCCGTGAGTCGCAAGTGGCGCGGATCCCCAACGTCAATCTTCGTCAGCCGCTGAATCCCGCGCGTGAAATGATTGTCTGCGTCCGGCCAGTCGACAATCCACCATCCGCTCCCCTGCCCATCCCGCGAAGCAAAACCGAAGCCGCGATGGTACTCGGGCAAGTCAGTATACTCGACACGAATGAAGTGGAACTCAGCCTCGCGAGACGCGATGGCAGGCTCATCTTCGACACTGTTATAAACGCGACCGCGACTGCGTTGCGCGAGCGCAGCAGCAGTCAGAAGGGAAAGTGCAGCGACCGAAAAGAGAAGCGCGCGCGCCCATCGTGTCACAAGCTATTGATGCTCCAGCCGCTGAATCACTTCGTATACCACGGTACCCACAATCTCCATACTCTGGGCACTGAGCTTATCCATGGTGTCCGTATCGTTATGCCATGGCGGATAATCGATGTCGATCAGATCGATTGCAGGGACTCCTGCGCGAACAAAAGGTATATGGTCGTCATCTTCGCCGATTTGTTGCTCGATGAAAAACGCCTTATAGCCCAAATCGGCCGCGGTGCTCCACACTAATTTGTTTAGCGCTGCATTGCCGTTGGTTTCCCGAGGAATGTCCAGATTCTTGTCGCCGATCATATCCACGTTGATCAACGCTTTGAGGCGCTGTAAGGTTCCGTCCTGGCGCCAGCGCGCCACCAGGTGCCGGCTTCCATACAAACTGTCCGTTTCAGACCACTCGCCAAACGCCTCCTCGCCATCGAAGAACGCCAGATAGACGTCGTCGATGCGCGGCTGATGCGCAAGCACCCGCGCCAACTCCAGTAGCAGCCCGGTGGAGGACCCTCCGTCGCTCGCCCCTACAAATTTACGCCCTGGAAAATATTTAGTATCGAAATGCCCCGTGATAGCGATAGCCCGATGGGCCGGACCCTTACCTGGAAACTTCGCAATAATGTTTTTCATCGCGATTATTCCATGCGGAGTCTTCGCCGTAAAAGGGTCTTCGATGATTTCGCAACCATCCTTGCGCAACTCCGCAATAATGTAGTTTTGCAGCGCGATATCCGCCGGGGAGCCCGGCGGCCGTGGTCCGAACGCCACTGCGCGCCGTGTAAATTCGAGGGCCGAGCCGCCTGAGACGCCGGCCGCAAGCGCCGTCGAGGCAAGTCCCAGGGCTACGCCCGCCATCCACCACTTCTTCAAAAAAGACATCTCCTTAAAGGTAGCCTAAAGTTTTCGCTTCTGGTGTCCGATTCCCGGGATCAGGTGACAGTACTTGCCCAAAAACGCGTAAGCTATGTATGATAGTACCTCCGGGCGGCAAGCCCACCAGGATTTGTAAAAAGGACGCTGATCCATGACCTCCGTCGGTAGCATTCTTCGCCAGCAGCGGGAGAGCCAGGGGCGGGCGATCGCAGACATCGCGAAGGACCTCTGCGTCACGCAACGTTATCTCCATGCCATTGAAGCCGATGACGTTGCCGGGATTCCTGGTCTCTTCTTCTACAAGAACTTCGCTCGGCAATATGCCGCTGAACTCGGCGTCGATCCATCGCAAATACGCATGGCGCTTGACGCGCTTTCAGAGCCCGAAGACCCGCAACCCCGCCCCGAAATTCGCGTACCTAACCGGCTAGTACAGGCCACCAACCGCCGCCATATTCCGGACGTGCCATTGAGCTGGTCCGTGGTGGGATTGGTACTGGTACTGCTCGGGTGCTCAGGTTTCTACGCCTGGTGGAAACGTGCGCCAGAGCCAGTGCGGGCCGCGGCACTACCTTCGGCCTCGATCGTCTCCGTCAAGGCGGCAGCTCCTGTCATTCAGCCAGAGCAGCCCGCCATCGAGACTACCGGCGGTGTAGTCTTGAAACTGTCCGCCACCGAGCGTACTTGGTTGTCGATCAGCAGCGGCGGCAAGGAAATTTTCGCCGGGACCTTGCAGCCCAGCGAGTCGAAGACCCTCACCGGTCTAGACCGCGCCACCATGCGAGTGGGCAACGCCGGAGGCATCGAAGTACTCTGGAACGGCAAAGTGATCTCGCCCCTGGGTACCCGTGGCCAAGTTCTCACCATCCGCATCACCCCGGAAGATTTTGAGATTGTTCCCCCGCCTGCGCCCAAGCAGGAATTGTAGTTAATCTTCCACCGTAATATTCGGTCCGCTGGATTGCTCTTCCACGCAGCGCTTTTCAATTCTGCGCGCCAGTTCCATAAACGGCTCGGCTAACGGGTCGCCGGCCGGAAGCGTAGCCACTGGTTTCCCCGTATCCCCGCCGATGCGTACCGCAGGTTGGAGAGCCAACTCACCCAGATAAGCCACCTTCATCGCTTCCGCGGTGCGCTTGCCGCCGCCCTGCCCGAAGACATCAATGCGTTCCCCAGACCCTGGGGCGATCAGGTAACTCATGTTCTCGACCATGCCCAGAATCGGCACCCGTACTTGCATAAACATGTTGACGGCCTTGCGCGCGTCCTCAAGCGATACGTCCGAAGGCGTAGTCACAACCACCGCGCCCGACAACGGTGCCGTCTGAATGAGCGACAAGGCCACGTCGCCGGTGCCCGGCGGCAAGTCGATCAGCAAGTAGTCGAGTTCACCCCAGTCCACTTGACGAAGAAATTGTTGAATCACGCTA
>JALYJH010000148.1 GCA_030775415.1 Acidobacteriota bacterium
TGAAAACATCCTCGAGTGAAGGCTGAATTTTCTGAAATTCGAAGGGCGTGATCGCGAGCAATTTTTCCGGCGACGTCAGGTCCGGCTCGATAAATAAATGCAGGTCGATCCCCATAGGTTGTACGGTCAGAACACCCGGCTGTCTTTGCAGCGCCTCGCGAGTGGCGCGGTGGTCGCTCGAAGTCAAGCGGTAGATGGCCTCCGGCAGGCCCCGTTTCAAGCCCGCGGGCGAGTCCACTTGAATGAGCCGCCCCTGATGCATGAAGCCCACGCGGTTTGCACGCTCGGCCTCATCCAGATACGCCGTGGTGACCAGCACAGTCAGTCCATCGCGCACCAGTTGATACAAAATTGCCCAGAAATCACGGCGCGAAACTGGATCGACACCATTGGTAGGCTCATCCAGAAACAGCACGCGAGGTTTGTGGAGCAAAGTGCACATCAGTGCCAGCTTCTGTTTCATCCCGCCGGAGAGTTTTCCCGCGGGACGTTTTTGAAACGGGTCCATGCGAGTCATGCGCAGCAGTCGCGCGCTCAGTTCGCGGCGTTCAGTGCCCACGATTCCGAACAGGTCGGCGTAGAAGTCCATGTTCTCGGCGACGGTCAAATCGGTGTAGAGGCCGAAGCGTTGGGCCATATAGCCAATCTGATCCTTCACCGCTTCGACTTCTTTCGCGACGTCATGCCCCGCCACCAGCGCGCGCCCTTCCGTAGGATCCATCAGGCCGCACAACATGCGCATAGTAGTTGTTTTGCCCGCGCCATCCGGACCCACTAATGCGAAAATTTCACCCTCGGCGATTTCCAGGTTCACATGATCGACCGAGGTAAGTGGCGCTCCCGGCCTTCCGCGGGATGCGCCACCTCCAAAGACTCGCGTCAGATTTTCCGCGTGGATGATGGTGCTCATGGGACGATCGTGCTCACAACGGAATCTCTGCATCCACCGGCATGTTGTTCTTGAGTTCGTGGCTGGAGTTCTCGACATCTACTTTGATGCGATAGACCAGCTTCACGCGCTCCTCTTTCGTTTGAATTTGCTTGGGCGTGAACTCCGCCTCCGAAGCGATGAACGACACCTTGCCGTGATACACCTTACCAGGATAAGAATCCGTCGTCAGGTTCACCGCTGTACCCAGCTTCACGCGGCCGAGATCAGTTTCCCCAACGTAGGCGCGCAGCCAGGGATGGTCCACATCGCCGATGCGAACGATGGTGGTGCCGGCCGCGATGACCTCGCCCGGTTCCGCCGATTTTACTAACACCACGCCATCAATGGGGCTGGCGATCACCGTGTCGTTCAGCTGCGCCTCGGTGATTCCCACCTGTGCACGGGCGCGGTCAATATCGGCGCGGCGCTCCACCAGTTCCTCTTGCTTACGCTTGAGATCAATGCGATTGGCCTGCGCGGTACGCACCGCCGCTTGTGCCCTGGCCAACTGGGCACGCGCTCCGGCGATTTCTTCCTTGCGCGGCCCCGCCTTCACTAGCGCGGCACGCTCCTGGGCCTGCGCCAGAACCGCCTGCGCAGCGCTGAATTTAGTACGCGCCTGATCGAATTGCGAAGTGGAGATGTCGGTATTTTTGTACAGTGTCTGGGCGCGATCCCAATCGGCCTTCGCCAGATCCCATTGCGCTCGGGCTTCGTTCACGCTCGAGTCGGCCTGCTGAATTTCTTCAGTGCGGCTTCCGGCGTTCAACTCGTCAAGGTGGGCTTGCTGCTGCTCGATCTCGGCCTGGCGCGTCGAGATATCGCTATCGATCGTGGCTTGCTGAAATTCAATCGTGGTTTTCAACTGGTCGTAGGTCGACTGCGCCCCCGCCACCGCGGCAATATCGCGCAGCCTTTGCTGCTCAAGCTGTGCGGCGTCGAGGCGAGCGATTACCTGGCCTTTTTTAACAGTGTCACCCTCGCGCACCGTAAGATCCGTCATGCGGCCGGCAGTCTTGAAAGAGATGTCGACCAATGTCATCTCTAAATTCCCAGAAAGTTGAATGCTGTTACGCGGGCTCGCGAAATACCCCGTACGCCACAGATAAACCCCAATGCCGGCGGCGATCAGAATGAGGATGATAGGCAATCTTTTTTTCATTGGTTGAGATAGTCTCCGATAGTGCCCGTAGCCGTGGCCAAGTCCAGACGGGCGACATTATAGTCATACAAGGCAATCACCTGGTTATCGCGTGCGCGCTGCAGGCGAGTTTGAGCGTCGGTGACTTCGACCGATGTAGCCACGCCAGCGTCGTAGCGCCGTCGCGCCTGCGCCAACTCATTCTGCGCCAGGCTGAACCCCTCGCGCGAGGAATCCACTTCCGCGGACGCCGAGCGCAAACTTTCAAGCGCGACACGCACTTGCAATTCGATCTGCTGGCCGACGTCCCGAGTGCGGATCTGTTCTTGCTTATATTGCGAAAAGCTTTCTTCGCGAGCCGCTCCGCGCCGCCCACCATCGAAAACCGGCACCTTCAATGACAGGCCGACGGTATAGGTGGCTCGCGAGGAGAGAACATCGGTCCCGATGGCTCCGTAGTCGCCCGAAGCCCCGATGGCCGGCAGACGCTCGGCCTTCACCGAGCTATGGCTCAAGCGCGCGGCTTCTTCCCGCTGTTGCTGCGTCTTCATCTCAAAACGCGCCTTGCGAGCTTGCTCCAGCAGTGTTTCCGGCGGCGCCGGATCCATGGGCTTATAATCCAGCTTGTCCGTGAATTCAATAGATGAATCCATGCGCAGGCCCATGGATTTCAAAAGTTGCAGGGTAGCGCGCGTGCGGTCGTTTTCGGCACGAATCAAACGCTGGCGATCGTTGGCCAGTTGTACCTCGGCGCGGGTCACTTCGATTCCGGTTCCCGTCCCGGCGGTCTGCGCGCGCTTGGCCTGCTCCAGCAGCGCTTCGGACAGTTCGACATTGGCTCCGCCCGTGTCGCGATCGGCGTCGGCGCGGAGACACGCCAGGTAATTGCGGGCCACTTCATCGCTCACCTGGCTGCGGGTGGCGTCGTTATCGAACTTCACGGCCGCAAGCGTGGCCTTCGACGATTGATATTTTCGTAAATCGCTGATATTGAGCAGCGATTGCTGCGCGGCCGCGCGTGTATCGAGAACGCTGAACGGCCCCACGATCGTGGGGATTGAGAAACCTGGAATCTTGAAATTGAAACCAAAAGCCTGCAAGCTGGTAGTCTGGCGACGGTACTGTACCGACGCGTCCAGGTTTGGCAGCAACGCGGCCTTAGCCTCGGCAACGCGATCCCGCGCCTGTTGAATCGATTCTTGCGCCAGGGCGGCGCGCGTTGCACCATCCGGCGCGAGAGCAATTTCCACCGCGCGCTTCATGCTGAGCGGCAGCGAACTTTGCGCCAGGCCCAGCGATGCGGTCAGCGATAGCAACAACGGAATGCGCATTAGAGGTCCTCTCTTTGCGTGGACGGCAGGGGCACGGGAGCCCGCAAGCCCGCTGCCAGAAAAGGCACTAAGCGCGCCATCACGGCGGTCCGGTCAAAAGGCTGTCCGCTGATCAACGGCATTACGCCTGAAAGTGCCAGCAAGTGGGTCATCGACCCAGCCATGAATTGCAGACGCCAGAAGCGTTCTTCGGCGGGTAAATCCGGCAGGGCCCGGCCGATCGCGGCGGAAAACCGTTCCACTACCCGTAACAGGTGTTTCTTATAAACACGCTCCACGAATTGGTCAGGGTTCGATAGCACGCGGCCTAGCATCGGAGCCGCTGTGTTCACTTCAACCATCAATAGAGGAAGCAGGAACGCTTCGACGATCTTCTCCACGGTGGGCGACGAACCTGCCGCATCCAGCATTTGAAAACGCTTAGAGTTAATCGGTTCGATGCGGCGCTCGATAAGCGCGTCCATCAGGCTTTCCTTGGATTGGAAGTGATAATTGACAGCCGCTAAGTTAACTTGGGCTTCCGCAGTGATATCACGCAGGGAAGTCCCATGGAAGCCATTGACTCCGAATAGTTTTTCCGCGGCGTTGAGGATTTTTGTTTTGGTATCGCCAGTGCCGGAGTGTACCGTTGAGGTCATACGTACGTTTTAATCGTACGATTGTTTCTTTCGTAAGTCAAAGCTTTTAGGTCTGAAAGGCGACCGTTCTCGCCCGACGTGAAAAAATCCGACCGGATGAAAACGCCTGCACGCCGCCTTGTCGGGCGCGGGGATTGCCTACCGAATCATCCGGGGCATGGCCGGGCCCAAGATATTCCGGTCGAACCTTCTCTCCTGCAAACACTAGGTGAATTCCGCTGCTCGCTCGGGGTTCGGCATTGTCGAGCAGCATATCCACGCTAGCTACATGACGAAAATGGAACCCGAAGGGAAGAGCCGCCTCTGCAATCCGTTCCAAGTCGTCGCGATTCACGGCTACGTCGACATCGCGTGTCAGGCGGGCCTTCCCTCCTTCGTTCTCCGAGGCTACGCGAACGGCTGAAGGCATTCTGATCGCGCCCGTCGCGGACCTTGTGCGCATGAAACTCACCAGTTTTCGCCTGAAAGACCAGGTGCACATTCAGGATATGGACTCGGTGGGTCTGATCACCCGGGAGACTGAGAATTCACTGTCCGCGGCTTTGCGCGAAAGACTGGAAAAAGTGCGGGCTACCGAATAGCGTTTTCACCCGATCCAATCGCGATGAAAGACCCTCTCAAGCTTTAGGTGGCGGCAATACCGGAGCGTGCGTCAGCAGCATGTCTTCGAATGAATAATCCTGCTTGCCTGCTTGCTTTCGGCGCAAGTACCATTTGTAGGACTCCTGCAATCCCGCGGCGAAATCAGTGGGTTTGAACTTCAGCACACGCTGTGCTTTCGCGGTCACTTGCGTGATGGGCGGCATATCCAGATAAAAACCGAAATACATTTTCGGGCCCATGGGGTGCCCGCCGGCGCGCAGCAGATACTCGCGCGGAATGCGCACGAACTTTACGGGCTTGCGGCACACTTTCGCCAAAGCTTCGACGAATTCCGACTGCGCCACGGGTCGCGCGTTCGCGATGTTGAAAGCATGTCCTACCGCTGATTTTTCGTCCATCGTGCGCAACGCGGCGCGCACCAGATCCTTCACATATGCGAACTGCATCAACCGTCGGCCGTCACCCGGAAGAATAATGGGACGCCCTGCGCGCAGCCGGTCCCAAAAAAATGCCTCGCGATACATGGGATTTTCCGGACCGTAGATGAAAGGCGGCCGCAGCGTGACCACCGGTAATCCTACGCGCTGATGCAGACGGAACAGCGCGCGCTCGCTCGTGGCTTTGTTGCGGACATAGAGATCGGCCGCGTCGTCCGGGGCCAAAGCATCGCCTTCGTGGTGATTCAGGCCGTCGCCATACGCCGCGACGCTGGACATAAAAATATAGCGGTCGAGTGACCCGTTGATGGCGCGCACCGTGCCCTCGACCTGCGCCGCCGTGGTGCCGCGCTGCCAGTCGTAAACATTATCGAAGACGACTTCAAAGCTTTTGCCCGCGAGCGCCGCTTTCATGGCCTTGGGATCGTTACGATCGGCCAGCAGGTTTTTAACTTTGCGCCCAAGGGTGTGCTTCGGCTTACGGTGCAGCACCGTCACGGCGTGCCCCGCCTTCAACAGTTCGGCGACCAGATGCCGGCCGATGAACTGCGTTCCTCCGATAACCAGGCAATTCATGCGGAAAAATTCATTGGGTAAAGCGGAACCGCAAACGGACTAGTCGTAATACTCGAGTCCGAGATGCGTGATCAATTCTTCGCCGCGCATCCAGCGCAGCGTGTTTTTCAACTTCATCAGTTGAATAAAAACGTCGTGCTCGGGATACAGGCCCGGCGCCGTCATGGGCGCTTTGAAATAGAATGACAACCACTCCTGGATGCCGCGCATGCCGGAGCGCTGCGCCAGGTCCATGAACAACACTAGATCCAATACCAGCGGCGCGGCCAGTATGGAATCGCGGCACAGAAAATCGATTTTAATTTGCATCGGATAACCCAGCCATCCGAAGATGTCGATGTTATCCCAGCCTTCCTTGGCGTCGCCGCGTGGCGGGTAATAGTTGATGCGCACGGCGTGGTACAGGTTTTCGTACAAGTCGGGGTAGAGCTTAGGCTGAAGGATTTGATCCAGCACGCTGAGCTTGGTTTCTTCCTTCGTTTTGAAGGAGCCCGGATCTTCCAGCACTTCGCCGTCGCGGTTGCCCAGAATGTTGGTGGAGAACCAGCCGTTAATTCCCAGCATCCGCGCTTTGAATCCCGGAGCCAGCAAAGTCTTCATGAAAGTCTGCCCGGTCTTGAAATCCTTGCCGCAAATGGGAAGGTTACGCTCGCGCGCCAAGTCCAAAAGAGCCGGCGTATCAGTGGTCAGGTTAGGCGCGCCATTGGCGAAGGGAACTCCTGATTTCAACGCAGCGTACGCGTAAATCTGACTGGGAGCGATGTCGGGGTCGTTATTGCAGAGCCCTTTCTCAAAACTCTCTAGGGTCTGATGCACGGCGGCGGCGCGATGAAACACTTCGGTGGATCCGCACCAGATCATGACCAGGCGGCTTACGCCGGAAGTCTCGCGAAACTGTGCGATATCGTCCATCAGCGCCTGTGCCTTGTCCATCTTGCTGCCCTTGCTCTTGACGTTGGGACCGTTGATGCGGCGGATGTATTCCGGGTCGAA
>JALYJH010000149.1 GCA_030775415.1 Acidobacteriota bacterium
GCATGACGGATCGTGCTGATTTTCGCGCGGCGGCGGAGCACACGCTGCGGGCTTTCGCGTCGCGGATGGCGGAAGCGGGGACGGGCGTGCCGCAGATGCTGGTGGCGCATTCGTTCGCGCTAGGGCGTCCGCAGGAGATTGTGCTGGCTGGCTCGCGCGCCGATCCCGCGATGATTGAGATGCTGTCTGCCATACGCCGGCGATTTCTGCCGGGCGCCGTAATCATGCGCACGGAGCAAGCCGCGCGACCCTTGCCGGCTCTCAACGGCGCGCCCACCGCTTACCTGTGCGAGAATTTTGCCTGTAAACTTCCGGTGACCAGTGCTACCGCGCTTGACGAGTTGCTAGAATAACCGCTATATGGAAAGACCTGGAGCAACTACTCTTAGAGGGAACCCGATGACGGTTCTCGGGCCGGAATTGAAAGTGGGCGATAAGGCGCCGGATTTTGAAGGGGTCGACAACGGGCTGAAGGCGGTTACGCTCGCGACCACCGGCGACGGCATTCGCATTTTCAGCGTGATCCCGTCGCTTGATACTCCGGTATGCGACGCGCAGACCAAGCGCTTTGAGGAAGAAACGGGCAAGCTGCCGAATGTGAGCATTTACACTTTCAGTATGGATTTGCCGTTTGCGCAAAAGCGCTGGTGCGGAGCGTTCGGCGTGGACCACGTGAAGATGGTTTCCGATCACCGCACGGGATCTTTCGGCGAGGCTTATGGCACCTTGATCAAAGACCTAAGAATTCTCAGCCGGGCGATTTTTGTGGTGGATAAAAACAATAAACTGCGCTATGTGGAGTACGTGAAGGAAGTGGGCGATCATCCCAACTACGAAGCGGCGCTGGCCGCAGCCAAAGCCGCCGCATAAGCGTTGGGGAATCTGAACCGCCACCTGCCCATGCTGCGCATCGCCTATGTTTGCGAGTTCCTGTTGGCGCTGCTGGCGATCACGGTGGTGTGGGGCCAGGTGGGCGGGCAGGATCACCTGGACTTAATGCCGTGGTATGACAAGCTGGTTCTCACGTTCGCGCTGGCGCTGTTGATCGTTCTGGGTACGGTGGCGGCGGTGTCCCGCGAGAGGGCCTGGAACGGGCTGTCTATCGCGTGCCTGGCGATTGCCATCCTGATCGCTTGCGCCATCGGCTTCGTGACGTATTATTATCACTTGCACGAGGACGATCAGGACACTGAGAATACCGACGGCGTGGCGCTGGTGGTCACGTCGGCGCCGGGAATTTTGCCGGGACGGTGTACATGAGCGATGCGAAATTCGGATCGTGGGTGGTTCCGGATAGCCCGGTGGATGTCGAGTATTCGCTGATCGTGATCGAGGAAATCCGGCAAGTGGTGGCGGACGGGTTTCAGCGTTTGCAGCGCGGTGGTATCGAGGTGGGCGGCGTGCTTTACGGCACGCGCCAAGACCGCACTTTAAAAGTGACGGCCATGCGTGAGATCGCCTGCGAGCATGCGCGCGGTCCGACTTTTCACCTGTCCGACAACGACCGCGCCGCCTTGAAGGCCCAGCTGGCGCGCGATAAAGAAGATATGCGCCTGGAGGGCCTGGTGGCAGTGGGCTGGTTTGTGTCGCACACGCGCAGCGACGTTATCTTGCAGCAATCCGATCTGGATACCTATAACGCATTCTTTGCGCAACCGTGGCAAGTCACGATGGTTGTGCATCCGGGGCGCACGGGCACGATGCGCGCGGGATTTTTCGTGCGCGAGCCGGACGGCAGCATCAAGGGCGAGCGGAGTTATCAGGAGTTCACTTTTCCGGAGCGTACTGCCGGAGCGCTTGATCGTCTCCCCCGCGAACGCCGGCCGATGGCGGAGCCGGGGGGCGGGCGCATGGCGGGGGCGCGCTACGCGGCGCAGCCGGAAGCAGCGGCGTACTATGCAGCGCAGCCGGAAACGGTGGGGACGGTGGAGGCGCCGCCGGAGCGCGTGGAGTATGAAGCTCCCCTATTCGGGCAGCCGAGGAAAGCGGCTCCGCCATCCGCGCCGTATCCCAATACGCGGCGCAAGATTCCCTGGGCCATCATGGGAGTGGTAGCGGCGGCGCTAGTGCTGGCGGTGCTCGGATTACGATTTCTGGGTCCGCAATTGCACGTGGAGCCTCTGTCGCTCGGGGTGGTTGAACACGATGGACAATTGCAGATCACGTGGAATCATGCGTCGCAAAGCATTGTGGATGCCACCGCGGGTACCCTGGACATTATCGATGGCGGCGCGACGCGCAGCACTCCGCTGAAGCGGGCGGAATTGACGCAAGGAAGTTTCACTTATATGCGCAGGAGTGGGGACGTGGAAGTTCGCCTGGCGGTGACGGGCAACAGCGGCGGGCGGGTAGAAGAAGCGTCACGTTTTCTGGGCACGGCTCCTGAGGCCGTGGATAGCAGCGAAGTGGATGCGCTGAAAGTGGAGCGCGATGCCTTGCAAGATGAGGTCACGCGCCTGCGCGCGCAAAGTGGCCAGCAGGCTGCGCGCATTCAACAGCTGGAGCGGACACTCGTGATTTTGCAGAGCCGTTTGGGCATTGCCGCGGGGCGCTAGAACGCCAGGCGCGCGGCGCGGCGGGGGGCGGTGGATGGAAAAGAGCGTTCTAGATCATGCTCGGCCACGCTCAGGGTAACGCGCGTTACGGGTCCAGCGGCAGTCACTTGGGCATTCTGCAAGGCGGCGGCGGGGGTGCCTCTTACCATTCCGGCGGCTAACCGCAGGACCGCGGCTAAACCTTGGGCTTCGCTTTCGGAATGCGTTAGCGCCTCGGCGAACACGGTGACGCCCACGCTATCGAAATGCAATCCGGCCGACGTTTCGATCACGCTTTGCAGTAGCGTCGCGGGGTTGAAGATGCCGCCGCTGCTAGTGGGCGGGATCATGTCGACCAGCGGTGTAACGGTGGCGAACCAGGCATCGGCGGCGCTGCTGGCGTCCTTGGCCTTCTGCAGCAAGGGTCCCGCGAAAACGGCTCCGTTGGCGCGGCGGTCGATGACGTCCCGCAGGGCAGGCTCGCTGCCGATCACGAGCGTCGTGGAATCGAGGAACGCAAAAACTTTGGTGTCGCGCTCGGGAGGCGTAATTACCGATACACCATGGTAATCGTAGACGCTCGCGCCGGTGACCGACGCGAAGGCAATGAACTTGTCGGAGGGGAAAGCGCCACGCGCGAGAATCAAAGCCTCGCTGCCATCGGAAGCGTTGCTGGCGACCACAACTTCCTGCAGATCGCGCTGCACTTCAAATCCGGTTGCGGCGGCAAAGCGGGTGACGGAGTTCGCGGGCAAGTGCGCCAGCGCGAACTGTCCGAAGGGCGAAGCCAGAGTGGCTTGGACCTGGATTCCGTAAAGGACTTTGGCTTCAGGGGGCGCCAGGTTTAAAAGCTGGGGGTCAACGGCGGCGGGGGCGGCGCTGGCGAGCAAGAAAAACAGGGGCGGAAGGAATGACAGGCGGTTCATCGTGCCTCCTCATACCATTCTACGGGGTCCGGGGCGGCGGGGTTCCCGAAAAGGCGGGCGGAATCCCATATTCGCCGCCTGCCGGAGTTAGTATAAACTACAGTTAACGGTCATCATGAAATCGGAGCTATCAGCGCCTGGAGCGTCGTTACCGGAGGTTCACCAAAGCGTAGCCACTTCGAATCTGCCGGTGTTCCGAAGGATGCTGGCGTTTGCGGGTCCGGCATACCTGGTCAGCGTTGGCTATATGGATCCGGGGAACTGGGCTACGGATCTGGAAGGCGGCGCGCGGTTCGGCTACCGGCTGCTGTGGGTGCTGCTGGTATCGAACCTAATGGCGATCCTGCTGCAGACATTGGCGGCGCGATTGGGGATCGTGGCGGGCCGCGATTTGGCGCAAGCTTGCCGGGAGTCATATTCGCGGCGTGTGTGCAACGCCTTGTGGGTGCTCTGCGAAATCGCAATTTCGGCCTGCGATCTGGCTGAAGTTTTAGGGGCGGCGATTGCCTTACGTCTCTTGTTCGGGCTGCCGCTCCTGGTAGGGGTGCTGCTCACGGCGCTCGATACACTGCTGGTGCTGTGGCTGTCGCGTTATGGAATCCGCTTGATCGAGGCGGTGATCCTCAGCTTAATCGCAATCATCACCGGATGCTTTCTGGTGGAACTGGTATGGGCGCGGCCGCTGTGGCATGAAATCGCGGCGGGGATTCTGCCGCGGATGAACAGTGAAAGTCTGTATGTGGCGATCGGCATTCTGGGAGCCACGGTGATGCCGCATAATTTGTACCTGCATTCGGCGCTGGTGCAAACGCGAAGGCTCGGGAAAACGGTAGCGGAATGGCGCGAGGCTTGCCGTTTTAATCTGTTCGATTCGGTGCTGGCGTTGAACGGCGCCCTGATTGTGAATGCGGCGATTCTGGTGCTGGCGGCGGCGGTGTTTTTCAAACATGGAATTCTGGTGACACAGATCGAGCAGGCGCAATTGCTGCTCACTCCGCTGTTGGGAATGGGGCTGGCCGGGAGCTTATTCGCGGTAGCCTTGCTGGCGAGCGGGCAATCGTCGACGCTCACTGGCACTTATGCCGGGCAGATCGTCATGGAAGGATTCCTCAGCCTGCGCCTGCGGCCGTGGCTGCGGCGGCTGGTCACGCGAGCCATCGCGATCATCCCCGCGGTGCTAACGATCTATTATTTAGGTGACAACGGCACTTACAAGCTTTTGATCCTAAGCCAGGTGATTTTGAGTATGCAGTTGCCGTTCGCGGTCATCCCGCTGATCCGCTTTACCAACGACTCGCGGCGCATGGGCGAGTTTGCCAATCGCGGATGGGTGCGGCTGCTGGCGTGGGGGGCGGCGGCGCTGATCATCGCATTGAATTTGTGGCTGGTGGCGACGACGATCGGTCCCTGGATGGCGGAGAGCGCGTGGCACGCACTGGCGGCGGGGCTGCCCATTGCGGCGGTGCTGGCACTCCTGGCCCGGGTGACATTCGGGGGGACGTTGATGCCGGTCCCTAAGACTGTCAGCACGGGGACGGCGGTGGCGGAGTCCCTGCCCGTACCGCATTATCGGAACATTCTGGTGCCGCTGGATCATTCGTCGCATGATCGCGCGGCCATTGCGCATGCGGTGGCGCTAGCGCATTCGCACGGGGCTACCCTGCATTTGCTGCATGTGGAAGAAGGCGTCACCAGCCAATTGTTCGGCTCGCTCTCGTCGACCGAAGAAATTATCTCGGGCGAGGAATATTTTGGCGCGATTGTGCAGTCTCTGGCGGATTCGGGGATTGCGGCGGAGCTGACAATTCAACACGGGCTCACGCCGACCAACGCCATTGTGCGCACGGCCCGCGAGACTCATCCCGATTTAATCGTGATGGGCGCTCATGGGCATCGCGGACTGAAGGACTTAATGTTCGGAAATACCATTAACGCGGTGCGGCATCAGGTGGACGCGCCGGTGTTGGTGGTGGGCGGCGTCACGACTCCAGCGCAATGACGCGGTGACGGCACCATCGTTCTCCGCCACGCGCGAACAGCTATAGGCAATCAGCGTGCAGTGCGCACTTGGTAGAACGCAACCGTTCACCGATTACGCGGCGTCGAACAGGCATTGCTGCTCGAAATGGCGCGGTCCGAAACGTTCGAGTTCCAGGGGGAACCGGCGGCGCAACTCCTTAGGCGCGGCGGCCGCATGGCCGTTGAGGAGAGACTCGAGTTGCAGCGCATTCACCACGCTCTTGCCGGCGGCGTCGTTGTTAAAGACCACAAAGGTGGCTTCGGCGTAGCGATGAATGCGTTCGATGCGCTTGGACCATTCCTCTAACTCGGTTTCTGAATAGAGATAGTCGTGTTGGCGCAGGCGCGCGGGGGATTGGCGGTCGAAAGCTCCCAGGGAATTTTTGGGATTGCGGCCATGCAGGCGCACGTATCCGATACCGCTCGTCAGGTACGCCGTGGGAGGCATAGCGCTGGTATAGTCAGGCTGATCGATGTTGCAGAAACCCACGTGGTAATCGAGGAAAGTACCGATGGCTTCCTCCGCAAGCCAACTGCTATGGCGCATTTCGGCGACCAGCGGGAATTCATGAAACGCGCGCCGCAGGCGGATCAGAAATTCGCGGTTTTCCGGCGTGAAGCGGAAAGCCCAGGGGAATTGCATCAGCACCGCTCCCAGTTTGCGGGCGCGGTGGAGCGGCCATAGTCCTTCCTTAAATCGGGCGATTTCGGCATCTTCCAGCACGCGCCCATGCGTGAAGCGTTGATGAAGTTTCGCGGTGAATTGGAAGTGCGGATTGACTTCCACCTTGCGCATCCACAATTTCACCACTTCGGGCTTGAGCGGCTGATAAAAAGAACTGTTGATTTCGACGGCGTTGAGCCGGCGGGCCAGGAATTCCAGGGGATGAAACCCCGATGGGTAGGTCTTGGGATAGACCACACCATTCCAGTGTTGATAGGACCAGCCGGCGGTGCCGACGCGAGGGGAGGATGACATGTGGGAGAATCTCCGTTTTCGCTATTTGTTCGCTATTCGATAGTAGCGAATAAATGGCGAAGAGTCAAGGGCAATTTTATCTATTGACGTGACTATATATTTACGTTACTATTTAGTCACGTAAGGAGAGACCCTGATGAAACTCGATGAAATGACTCTCGACGTCGTCCAGCAGATATCGGTCAAAGC
>JALYJH010000150.1 GCA_030775415.1 Acidobacteriota bacterium
ATCGTAGTCCTGAATCCCTACAACGGCGATATCCTGGCGATGGCGAACTATCCCTCGTATGACCCTAACGGCGGCCAGGAAGGCGTTAAGGAAACCGTGGGCGCGCGCAGTAATCTGGCCGTGGCGGCCCCTTTTGAGCCGGGCAGCGTCTTCAAGGTAATCACTCTCGCCGCAGCGCTCGAAACTACCAATCTTACGCCGGACACCATAATCAACTGCGGCAACGGAACAATTAACTTATTCGGCCGCGTGATTCACGACCATAATCGTTACTCATCACTGAGTATGGCGGATGTTCTCGCGAAATCGAGCAATATCGGCGCCATTAATATCGGTTTGAAGGTGGGTGAGAAGAACCTCTACGACTACGTGCGCAGATTCGGCTTCGGCCGCAAGACGGGCATCGAGTTGCCCGGCGAATCGGCTGGCATGCTGCGCCGCTTGAGCCAGTGGGAACCAAGCTCGATCGGCTCCGTCGCCATGGGCCATGAAGTGGGTGCGACTTCGATTCAACTCGCGCTCGCCGGCGCGATTGTCGCCAACGGCGGCATGCGCGTGAAGCCTCGCCTGATCCTGGCGCGGCAGAAGCCGGGCGGCGTCGAGGAGCGCACGGTGCCGGAGAAACCCGTGCGCGTGATTCGCCCCGAAACTGCAATTACGATGCGCAGCATGATGGAAGGTGTGGTGCTGCGCGGCACCGGTAAAAACCTGGCCAACCTGCGCGGCTACACTTCCGGCGGCAAAACCGGTTCGGCGCAGATTTACGATTTCAAGGCTAAAGCCTACACGCATCACTACAACGCGAGTTTTCTGGGTTTCGCGCCGGTAACCAATCCGCAGATCGTCATTGCGGTGACGCTCATCGGAACTTCGGGCGGCAGCGCGGGTTACGGCGGTCCTGTGGCCGCGCCGGTGTTCCGTACTGTAGCAACCTCGGCTTTACGCATGCTGGATGTTCCGAAGGATTTGCCGGACACCACCCAGCGCGTGACTAAGAACGACAAACAGAACACCAATGACCTGGCAATCGCGGGGCTGGGCTCTGCGCCGGTGGAACTTGCGGACGCTACGCCGCAGTCGACACGCTCTATCGATTTTGCGCGCAGTGCGCGCTCACAGTCTGTATCCTCCGTCACTCTGCCGCCGGTCCAGGGGGCTTCGTCGCCTGCTGTGGATGCAGCCTCTCCGGGTACTTCCCTTGGAACTCCCCCGGACCGGCGGCCCTTTTTAAGCGCGCAAAAAGCCATTGGCCCCAAGGTGCCGGACCTTCGTGGAATGACTCTGCGCGCGGTGCTGGAGGAATCGGCGGCCACCGGGCTGCCCATCGATGTGCAGGGAGACGGTATGGCGCGATCTCAGGATCCGCCGCCGGGCAGCATACTCGCGCCCGGAAGCCGCGTCCACATACAGCTAACGCGGTGAAGGATTGAAATCGCCGTGACGGTCCCCGCTCGCATAACATTGGCTGGGGTCCTTACCGGTGTTGCCACGCGCGACGAACTGCCCCGCGAGTGGTCGGAGTTGCAGGTGGCGGGCCTCGAATACGATTCGCGCAAAGTGGAAAAGGATACCTTGTTTTTTGCGTTTCAAGGAGCACGCGTCGACGGACGCCAATTCGCCCAAGAGGCCGTGGACCAAGGTGCGTGCGCCGTGGTGAGCGAGTTGTCCCCCGCCGGCGGCCTCGAAGTTCCGTGGATTCAGGTGGAGCACGGCCGCAAGGCCTTGGCCGTAGCCGCACGGAATTTTTACGCCCGTCCCGACGAGCGTATACGTTTCACCGGCATCACCGGTACCAACGGCAAAACCACCACGGCATACTTGGCGGATGCAATTTTGCGTTCCACGGGTGCGCTGACCGCGATGATCGGAACCATCGAGTACCGCCTCGGCGAAGAAACCCGCAAGGCGCCTAATACGACTCCCGAATCGCTGGATGTGATCCGCCTCGCGGCCGAGTTGGAGCAGCGCGGCGGCCGCTATCTGACCATGGAAGTTTCCTCCCACGGCTTGGCCCTGGCGCGGGTTTATAGCCTCGAGTTCCATACCGCGGTGTTTACCAATCTGACGCGCGATCATTTGGATTTCCATCACACTATGGAAGAGTACGCCGCTGCGAAGCGTTTGCTCTTCATCCCGCAAGACGGTCCGGCGCCGCGTTGGGCGATCCTGAACTCAGACGACCCCGCCAGCGCCGCCATGCGTCCGCCGAGCGCGCAAACGATCACCTATGGGATTTCCCCGGACGCTGATTTGCGTGCCGAAAATATTCGCTCCGGTTTCGACGGCCTGCATTTCGACGTCGTTTACCAAGGACAGCGGCAAGCCTTCGTTTCTCCGCTGGTGGGGCGTATCAACGTGTCGAACATTCTCGCGGCGGCCGGTGTCGGGCTCAGCTACGCTATGGATCTGCCGGCGATCGCCGAAGGCATCCGGATGTGCCCTCCGGTCCCTGGACGCTTCGAACGGGTCGACGCCGGGCAGCCATTTCTAGTAGTGGTCGACTACGCGCATACGGATGATGCCTTGCGTAACGTCATCCAAGCGAGCCGCGAGTTGGCGGGCCCGGCCCGCGTGATCACGCTGTTCGGCTGCGGCGGCGACAGAGATCGCACCAAACGGCCCTTGATGGGGATGGCGGCGGCGGAGTTGAGCAATTTTGTGGTGCTTACTTCGGACAATCCACGCTCCGAGGATCCGCTGGCCATCATGAACGATGTGATGGTAGGCCTTGGCCGCTTCGACACGCCGCACCTAGCCGAACCAGATCGTGCCAAGGCCATCGCCTACGCGTTGGGCGAAGCCAAAGCGGGCGACGTGGTGTTGCTGGCGGGCAAAGGCCATGAAACCTATCAGATTTTGCAGGATCGCACCATTGATTTTGACGACCGCGAAACGGCGCGCCACATATTGAGATCTTTGGGTTATATACGACAGGGACCTGAGAAACATGCGATATGAAAAGGAAGGATGAAGTTTTCACTACGGGCGGTGGCGGATGCTCTGGGCGTGGACGGGTCGGCGCTGCCCGATGCCATGATCTCGGGCTGGTCCGTCGATTCACGCACCGTCGAAGCGGGAGATCTCTTCTTCGCCTTGCGAGGTGCTGTCAATGATGGGCACGCGCACTCGGCCGAAGTCTTCGCGAAAGGCGCAGTGGCCGCGGTGGTGGAAGAGGCTATCGGCCTGGGGGGACCGCTGCTGCGCGTCGACGACACGCTGCGAGCCTTGCAGCAATTGGCAGGATGGGCGCGCCGGGAATGGCGGGGCGACGTGGTAGCGGTCACCGGCAGCGCCGGCAAAACCACCACGAAAGACATGATTGCGGAAATGCTGGCAACGGAAGTAACGACGGCGAAGACGCAGGGTAACCTGAACAATCATGTCGGTCTGCCGCTGTCCTTGCTGCGCCTAGATGAATCGGCGCGCGTCGCGGTGCTCGAGCTTGGGATGAATCACGCTGGAGAAATTCGCGATCTGGCGGCCATCGCACGGCCTGACGTGGGCATCGTAACCAACGTAGGTTACGCACACATCGAGAATTTTGACTCCGTGGAGGGAATCGCGGCAGCAAAGCGTGAATTAGTGGAGGCGCTCGGCGAATCCGGCACCGCCGTGCTGAACGCCGATGACACGCGCGTGGCGGAATTTGCCCGGGCGCGCAAAGGCCGCACCATGTTTTACGGGCAGTCGCCGGCAGCGCAGGTCCGCGCCGAAGATGTCGCATACGCGCGTGCAGATGGCTCTCCGGGCGTGCGCTTTCGCGTCGGCACTACGCATTTTGAGAGCGCCCTGACGGGCCGGCATAGCGTTTCGAACTTGCTGGCCGGAATCGCAGTGGCGGGCCTCTACGGCATTCCGCCCGCGAGGCTCAAGGAAAAAGTTCAATCCTCAAAACCGGCCAGGATGCGGGGCGAACGCTTCACGCACAACGGCATTTTGATTTACGACGATTGCTATAACTCCAATCCAGATGCGGTGCGGGCCATGCTTGAAGTGTTGCGCGACACTCCAGCGCGGCGGCGCATCGCGGTTCTGGGGGAGATGCTCGAACTCGGCCGCTGGGCTGAGCCCCTGCATCGCGACGTGGGTGACTACGCCGCGGTGTGCGGTTTGGATGTGCTCGTTGGAATTCGCGGCGCCGCCTGGCATATGGTGGACGCGGTCAAGCGTGCCGGCCTAACAGCCGGCGCCGCGCTTTTTTTCGACGATCCGTTAGAGGCGGGCCGCTGCTTGCGTACGCTGGCCGAACCGGGCGACGCCATCCTATTTAAGGGCTCCCGCGGTGTACACGTGGAACGCGCGCTCGAAGAGTTCCTGAATAAGGCCAGGAACTGAGGATGCTCTACTGGCTATTCTTCGAAAAACTCTTCCATTATTATTCGCCTTTCCGGGTGTTTCAGTACTCCACGTTCCGGACCGGAATGGCGACGCTCACGGCAATGGCGCTGTCGATTGCGCTGGGCCCCTGGTTAATTCAGCGCTTGCGGGAATTTCAAATCGGCCAGCACATTCGCGAAGACGGTCCACAATCGCATCACAAAAAAGCCGGCACGCCCACCATGGGCGGACTGCTGATCTGCGTGTCCATCGTGCTGCCGACCCTTCTGTGGTCAAACCTCCGCGAGCCCGCTGTGTGGGTGGCGCTGGCCGGCTTGGTCAGTTTCGGTTCGGTCGGATTTCTCGACGACTATACCAAGATGCGCAACAAGCGCAATCTGGGATTGACCGCCTTCTGGAAAATGGCGCTGGAAGTTTTAGCGGCGCTGCTGATCGGCGTGCTGCTGCTGGCGATGAACGCGCGCGGCGCGTATTCCACCAGCATGAATGTCCCCTTCTTCAAAAATTTCAAGCCCGACCTCTTGATCAAGGCGTGGTTGCACAATCCTCTTACGTATCCCCTGGCCTTCACGGCTTTCTTCGGTTTTTTGCTGCTCGTTCTGGTAGGTTCATCGAACGCTGTGAATCTCACCGACGGGCTCGATGGGCTGGCCATCGGTCTAATGGTGATTGCGGCTGGCGCGATGACGGCTTTGTCTTTTCTAAGCGGCAATGCGGATTTCGCGCGCTATTTGGAGCTCGCGCGCACCCCGGGGGCGAGCGAACTGACCATTTTTTGCGGAACCATGACGGGCTCCTCGCTGGGCTTCCTCTGGTACAACGCGCATCCGGCGGAAGTCTTCATGGGCGACGTAGGGTCTCTCGCGCTGGGGGGCGGCTTGGGGGTAATCGCAGTGCTGCTGAAGCAAGAAGTTCTGCTGCTCTTCATTGGCGGTGTTTTTGTGATCGAAGCATTATCGGTGATCCTCCAGGTGGGCAGTTTCAAGCTGCGCGGCAAACGGATTTTCAAAATGGCGCCGCTGCATCATCACTTCGAGCAGATCGGATGGCAGGAATCGAAAGTCATCGCGCGTTTTTGGATTGTCGGACTGATCCTGGCACTCTTTGCATTGACCACACTGAAGCTGAGATGAAACTCGCAGGCGCAAAAGTCGTGGTGGTGGGGATGGCGCGCAGTGGCGTGGCGGCGGCGGCACTATTGCGCGAGAAGGGCGCCAGCGTACGCGCCATTGATCAGAATCCGGCGAGTGCTGGAATCGAGCCGCAGACCGAAGCCTCCTTCGCGGATGCCGAGCTAATCGTGTTATCGCCCGGCGTTCCGGCGGATCTCGCGGTCTTGGCCGCCGCCCGCAGGCGGGGCGCGCGCCTCATTGGCGATCTGGAATTGGCAAGCTGGTTTTTGGAAGGCGGCATCATCGGCATCACCGGTTCCAACGGAAAAACCACTACGACGGCGCTCACCGGCCACATCCTCAAGCACAGCGGCATCCCTATGCAGGTCGGCGGGAACATCGGCACGCCGCCAGCGGAGCTGGTGAAGACCTCGCGTTCGGGACAATGGAACGTCCTGGAGCTTTCCAGCTTTCAACTCGAAACCACCGGCACCTTTCGCGCGCACATTGGCGCGGCGTTGAACGTTACGCCGGATCATCTCGATCGCCATGGCACCCTGGAGCGTTATGCTGATGCGAAGGGCCGCTTGTTCATCAATCAAACGCGTGACGATTATAAGGTGCTGAACGCTGACGATCCTATCTGCGAAAGCTACGCGCGCCGCGGCGACGGCGCCGTGATCTGGTTCAGCTCGACCCGTGAAGTATCGCCTGGAGCATTTCTGGCGAACGGCGAGATGGTGTTAAACGGAACGGGCGTGATGAAGACCAGCGAAGTTCCTTTACGCGGCTTGCATAACCTCGAAAACACCATGGCCGCCGCGGCGATCGCGAGCCTTGCAGGCGCCACGCAGGCACAGATCCGAGCCGCCGTGATGACCTTTCCGGGCGTCGAACATCGTCTGGAATTCGTGCGGCGCATGGGGGGAGTCGATTGGTATAACGACTCAAAGGCCACGAACGTGGACGCAACCCTCAAGGCTATCGCTGCGTTTGAGGGCGGACTGTGGGTGATTTTGGGCGGCAAAGATAAGGAGAGCGATTATTCGTTGCTGGCGGCCCCACTCCGCGCGAAGGCCAACGGCGTTCTGCTGATTGGCGCGGCGGCGGATAAAATCGCTGCGCAACTGAAGGGGAGCGTCCCACTGCTGCGCTGCGGAAACCTCGAAGCTGCGGTGGCCGAAGCCTGCACACG
>JALYJH010000151.1 GCA_030775415.1 Acidobacteriota bacterium
CTTGGAGCCAAGGCCCGGAGACTACGTCTGGGAAGTTTCCGCCGACAGCGTGGCACTCATCCCGAAGGCCCACCAGGCTGTGGCCGAGACGCCCTTCGAGAAGAAGTTGCCGCAGCCTCTGGTAACCTTTGAAATTCTCGATACACCGGTGTGGCGCTGGATAGCGCTTCTGCTCGCGGGCGCGGCGCTTTGGATCGTTTCGCGATACCTGTCGCGAGCGCTGGTGCCTGCGCTGCATCCGCTGGTGGACGCGCGAGGGTTCCGAGGTCCCTTTCGGATTGCATTGATCGTTGCGGGATTGCGGCTGGCGCTAGAATACGCCTCGCCGGCCACGCTGTCGCGAACTTTTATCGAACGCGCACTAGGTATGACCATCGCCCTGGCCCTCGCGTGGGCCGGCGCGGTTGCTGTCAATCTTATCGCGGAGCGCTGGCGTTCTCGGCTTGACCCACGCATGCAGGCGATCAGTTTCTCGGTCTTGCCATTAGGCAGGCAGATACTCAAACTATCTTTCTTTCTCATCGCGATTTTGAGCGTCCTCAGCGCCTGGGGCTACAACACCACCGCCATTCTCGCCGGAGTCGGCGTCGGTGGGATTGCGATCGCTCTAGCCGCCCAGAAAACGATTGAAGACCTTTTTGGCGGAGTTTCGGTAATTAGCGACCGCCCTGTCCTGGTCGGCGATGTTTGCCGTTTCGGCGATCGTACCGGCACGGTGATGCACATCGGCCTGCGTTCGACAAGAATTCGTACCCCGGACCGGACAATCATTAGCGTGCCTAACGGGCAGTTCGCAACGATGACCCTTGAAAATATTTCCGGGCGCGATAAAATATGGTTCCATCCGACAATCAATTTGCGCCGGGATACGACTTCGGATCAACTGTTGCAGGTCCTAACGTCGTTTCGCCAAATTCTCACCGGCCATCCTAAGGTGGAAACGGGCAAGATACCGGTTCGCTTCATAGGCGTCGGAGCCTATTCGCTGGATGTGGAAGTGGTGGCCTATGTGACCACCGCCGACCACGACGAATTTCTTGAAATTCAACAGGAGCTATTGCTTCAACTATTACAAGCGGTCGAAAAAGCAGGAACAGCGCTCGCAGTGCCGTTACAAGAGAGCTTTGAATCGCGGCCAACGCCACAGGCCTAACGGAAGCTGTTATTTGTCCCTGAAGGGTCCAGAAATCCGCTGGTGACTGAGAGGTGACTGACAGATTTTCGTCAGTCACTCTTTTTCTTTCTATCTGATTGATTTTTATTGGTGCGCCCGGCACGACTCGAACGTGCGACCTTCTGGTTCGTAGCCAGACGCTCTATCCAACTGAGCTACGGGCGCATTACGGGTAGGACTAAAATCGATTCTACCATGGCCCACTCCCAGAACTTAATCTCCTTGAATTCTTCCTTCGCGATCCAGTTCCAGCAGCCGCCCGCGCCACACCACTATATTGCCGAATAACCCCGCCACCCACACCGCGAATCCGAACAAATCGCGGGCCGGCGTCAGCCACCATAGGAACAGCACGTCGCGGCTGCGCAGCACTCCCCACCCCGCGGCCAGCGCCATCACTAGCCGGAGTCCCAGCAGTGCCGCCGCCAAATCCCAGCGTCCAAACACCGCGCAAATCACCGCCCATAACGTCGCGTTTGTGACCGGCAGTCCCCAATAGCCGCCGAACCGCGACACCCGTATCGTCCGCGCCCAACGCACCTGATGTGCCCACACCTGCCGCCATCCGCCGCCCAGATGCGTCTCCACGATCACGTCGCTCAATACGCACTTCAGCCCCAGCGCGTGAATGCGATGCCCCACCTGATAATCGTCCGCCAGATAATCCGCCACTGCCGCGAAGCCCCCGATGCGCTCCAGATCCTCGCGCCGGAAAGCTAGGGTCGACCCCATCGCGAACTCATCCACCCCCACCAGCCGCGCCACCAACGCCGACGGCGCGAAATCCGTCGCCACGCCCAACGCTTCAAAGCGACCGGCGAACGTATCGCCCAGTGGACGATATAAGCACGTCACCAGACCCACCCTTGGGTCCGCCAGCGGCGCCGTCACCCGCGTCAAATAATCTGGTTCAACACGAATGTCCGCATCGTTCACCACCAGGACCGGATGCTGGGCCGCCGCCACCAGGTCCATCAGCACCCCGGCTTTGCCGTTCGGCGCGCGCGTGGTGCTGGTGACCACGCGCACCCGTGGAAACTCGCGCAGCACCGCCAGCGCTGGATCCTCGGGCTGGCTCACGCCGCATAGGAATTCGTATTCCCCTTCGAGCACCGTGTGCGACCGGATCGCCTCGCGAAGCCCCGGGTCCAGCCCGCGCACCGGCTTCAGCACCGACACCGGCCCCACGTTCCTCGCCCCCGCGCCACGGGCCCGGAACACGCACGCCAGAATCGCCAGCATCTGGTAAGCGGCAGCGATCGCGGCTAGCGTCAGTAGGATCACTCGGCCAGTAAAATCACGCCCAGCGCCACCAGGCACACTCCCCACCAGCGCCGCGCATCCACGCTCTCGTTCAAAATCAGGCGCGCCAAAATCGTTTCGAAAACGATCGTTGCGGCGGACGCCGGTACAGCGAAGCTAAGATCCGCCGTCTCCACCAATTTGATGAAGGCGAAAAAGGAAATCGCCATGAAGAAGACCGAGAGTATTAGGAACTTCTTAGTCGCCAGTGTAGCCAGCAGCCGTCCCCACCCCCGCGGATGAAACTCCCGCACCTCGCCGTGCCGCTTCATTTCGAAGCTGGAGAGCAGGTCCCCCATCACCGTGCACCCGACGACGATGCTCAGCAGAAACCAGGCGCTCACGACTGCTCCCGCCGCGTCTGACCGCCGGACCCCAGCCCCACCAGCGCCGTCCCCGCCACAATCAGCAGTGTTCCACCCCACCGCGCCGGCGTGATATGCTCGCCCAAAAAAAAGTACCCCATCAGTGCATTCGCCACATATCCCAGTGATGTCACCGGCAGCACATAACTTAAATCCGCCCAGCTCAGCAGCACCATGCGCGTCAGCAGCCACAAGATCAGCAGCACGATTCCCAGCGCTACCCACGGCGTGAAAATCGCCAGCAGCATGCGCAGCGGTGAATCCGCCGGAGCGGCCAGCCCGCGCATTCCGCGAGCAATGAAAAAATTCCCTAGCGTGTTACTCAGGATGACGATAGCGGCAAACAGCCGCGTCTTCCACTCCAGGCGTGCGGGCGGCATTCGACTCCGGCCGTCGCGCGCGTCAGGCCCGGTCTTGCGCCGCGGCCTTGGCCAGCACGTTGGCTTTATGGTCAACCACGTACTGCTTGCGCGTCTTGCGCAAAGCCATGTATTCCTTGGCTTCTTTGTAGAGCCGCTTGCGCTCCGGCCCGTCGAACATGGCCTTGCGTACGATGCGCCATGCGGTTTTGGGGCGGAAGTAATACTCGTCGTAGAACCGCGCCACCCACTCCATCATCTCGCCTTCATCCAGAATGCCCGGATAAATCACTTGCGGCAACTGATGCCCGCCCGCGTCCGACATGCCGATTTTGACCAGCGCATTTTCTTTCGCGAAGCCATAAAACTCGGTTCCCGGATACGCATGGGCGATCGAAACCTGAATCGTCTCCGCATCCACCCGCTTGGCGAAATCGATGGTGTTCCGCAGAGTCTCGCGCGTCTCGCCCGGCAGCCCGACAATGAAATCCGCGTGAATGGTGAGACCCAGCTTATGGCAATTCTCGGTAAAGCGCAGCGCCATGTCCACCGTGGCGCCCTTCTTGATGTTGCGCAGAATCTGTTCGTCGCCGCTCTCGTAGCCCACAATCAGCAGCCGGCACCCGGCTTCCCTCATGGCCTTCAGCGTCTCGTAATCGGTAGTCACGCGAGAAGTACAGGACCACGTAAACTTCAGCTTCTTCAACTCCGCGCACAACTCAATCGTCCGCGCCTTGCGGTAATTGAAAGTGTCATCGTCAAAGAAAATTTCCTTGAGCCCTGGGAAATTCTCCAGCACGTAACGGCACTCATTCGCGATATCCTGCACTGACCGCAATCTCCAGCGATGCCCCGAATGCGTCTGCGGCCACAAACAGAACGTGCACTGCGCCGGACACCCGCGCGACGTGTAAAACGAAATGTACGGGTTCAGCAGAAACGGAACATTATATTTACGGAAGTCCAAATCGCGGTGATAGGTCTTGCTCGCCCACGGCAGCTCATCCAGATTCTCGATGTAAGGAGCTTCCGGATTGTGCACGTTCACGCCGTTCGCACGATAGCTCACCCCAGGCAATTCCGACAGCGGCGTGCCCTTCGCGTAATTCGCAATCTGATAATCGAACTCCCGCCGCACGATGAAGTCGATGGCCTTGGTCGTATTGAGCACCTTATCCGGCTCAATGGTCACCGGCGGCCCCACGAACACCACTTCCATCTTGGAGTTGGCGTCCTTCATCATCTCCGCGATCTTCACGTCCACGTGAAAACCCGGCGACGAGGTGAACAACACCAATAATTCGAAATCCTTCGCCATCGCCACCGTCTGCTCGATCGACACCCCGTGCGGCGGCGCGTCCAGCACCTTGCTGTTCTCCAGCATTCCAGCCGGATAGCACAACCACACCGGATACCAATAGGATTCAATCTCCCGCGTGGAAGGCCAGCGCGACCCCGCGCCGCCATCGAATCCTTCAAAAGAGGGGGGATTTAAGAACAGGGTTCTCTTCGGCAAAGCTTGCAAATCTCCTTATAATTCGGGACCGCCGGTTTCCGGCGGTGTATTGCTAGGTTTCGCTGCGCTGGCTACGCCCGGCGTGTGCGTCTCCGCGGGCGCCGCTGTCGCCGGATCTGAGCCGTCATCCGCGCTTGCATCGTCGTCGGCGTTATCCCGGCTGAAATTGCTGAAGCTGATCTCAAGTTCGGCGCGCCCCACGATACGCGTATCGACAGTGCTCTGGATATGCAGGGGATAGGCGACACCGTCGCGGATTTCGTACTCGCGCACAAATGCGATTTTCTTCAGAAACAACGACGGTGACTTCACGAACTGCCCCGCTTCCCGCAGCGGCATGCCCGTCGCGGCGTCAATCCAGATCTCGCCCTTAAATAACCCCACGGCTTTCTTCTTCGGAGTCACTTGCAGAATCACTGCAGTCGTGTTGTTCTGGATAATTCGACCCGCATAGCGAAACTTATAATTGGCCGGCGTGATCGCAATGGTCCCGTTTTCGCGAGCCGCGCTCTCCGCCGCCAGATACCGCGTGATCACTTCCTGTTTAACGGTATTGTCTCCGGAGAACCCCAACGCCTTGTAAGTGATCAGCCCCAGCCGCGAAATCTTGCGCAGCGCCGTCAGCTTCCCTCGTTTTTCCAGCTTGGGAAGTTTGGCGTCAATGTCCACTTCCATTTGCAGCCCGCGCAAGCTATTTTGCTGCACTTGGGTAGCGTCCACGTACTTGTCCACGATCGCCAGGCGGGTATCGGACTCCACTTCAGTCGATGCCGCGAATACAGTTCCACTCGAAAGTACTGTTACGCATATGCAGCCGGTTAAAGCGGCCTTGAGGAGACGCAACGGGTTTATCCTTTCCGGCGCAGACGTGGCACGCTCTGCCTGTATTGTAACAGAACGTAACCCTTCCGGAACCCGCTCGAAACTCAAGGAGCCGGATTCATCGCCAACGCCCAATTGAACACATCCGAAGCCGCCGCCGGATGCCATAACATACTGTCAAATGACAGCTTATGCCCGTCTGACCGTACCGTGACCAGCCCGTCCTGATCTGTCCGCAGAATAGCCGCATGCCGCTCCCCCAGCCTCCCCAGAACCGCCGCGTGCGGATGCCCGAACGAATTCTCAAACCCCGCCGAAATCACCGCCACCGCCGGCGCCACCGCCGCCAGAAACTCGGGAGTCGTCGAGGTCTTCGACCCGTGATGCCCCACCTTCAACACGTCCGCGTGCAGCGCCCGCCCATCCGCCATCAACAACCGCTCCATCGGGCTCTCCAGGTCCCCCGTCAGCAAAAACGCATGCGCCCCGTAAGTAATTCGCAGCGCCAGCGAATCGTTGTTACCAGCCTTGGCCGGCGAAAATCCCAACGGCGGCGACAGCACTTCCAGCCGCGCCCCCCCGTATTCATAAGCCGCCTGGGAAGCGTTAGGGCGCCGCACCGGAATCCCCAGTTCCCCCGCCCTTCGCACCAACTGCGCCGACGGATTCGCCCCCACCCACAGCTCCCGCGGCCGAAAATTCTCCAGCAACGCGCCCACTCCCCCGCTATGATCCTCATGCGCGTGCGTAGCCACTACAATGTCGATCCGCGGGATCCCCCGGCTCCACAAATACGGCGACACCACGTCCTCACCCGTGTCCAGATTCACCCGCCGCACTCGCCCGAACTGCAGTACGCCCCCGCCGTCAATCACCATGCTCGGTCCCTCCGGAAAAACCACCAGCAGACTATCCCCCTGCCCCACATCGATCGCCGTCAGCTCCAGTAAATGCGCCGCCCGCGGAGTCGTCCACGGCTGCCACACAATCACCGCGAATAAGCCCGCCACCATCGCCCCCGCAGCCACTCCGCCGCGCCCGCGCCGCAAAGCAATCGCAAAGAAAATCAAGGAGCCCGCAAACGCTAGCC
>JALYJH010000152.1 GCA_030775415.1 Acidobacteriota bacterium
GTCGCACCTATGTTTGCGATGATCGTGGTAGGCGCCTTCATCTGGCAAGAAGTACGCAAAGCCCGGCGGCGCGCTGGCGCACTCCGCCAGTGGCTGCGAGCACAAAGTTAGAGCCGTCCTAGTTCTTCCAGCAAGTTGCCCAGTGCTTTACGAAATTGCTCGGGCGCGTAAACCTCGAACAGACGCGGTTGCAGCGGTTTTAGCAGCGGTGCCAAGGAATCGAATGGTTCGAGAGCCAAGGGTTGCGGAGCCGGAACTGCTCCTCCGAAACCGCGCCGTCCCCGCGATATGGTTGGGTCAAAAAACGGGTCGATAGCAGGTTTGTCCGGCGCCACATGGTAGCGGATGTAATACACCTTCGAATGCGGATTTCCGCTGGCTTCAATGGGGCGCATATCCTCACCTGAGGCAAACGTGGTTGGTCCGCTCAGCACGATCAATACCCGAAAAGGCTGCTCACCCTCTCCTTGAGGCGATAAGCGCTGCCGGACCTGCTGCACGAAAAACTGCGCGTTTTGCTCGTGATGCTCCAGGGAGCGGACATCGATTTTATTGGGATCCGCCTCCATTAAGGCTGCGCGCATGCGCTCCCAATCCAATGGCCGGGAAGCTTCCTGCTCGAAGATGACGCGGCGTTTTGGAATATCCAGCAGGGTTGCGTGTAATCCTCCCTCTGCTGTTTCTATTTGTGACAGCACCTTGAGGGCGGGCACAAGATTGGACAGGCTGCGGCTGCTGGCGGTACCCACGCTCAATCGCTGGCTGGTCGCGGGCGCGGATGCGTTCATCAGTACTTCAATGCGTAAAGGACGCCGCGTTGTGACCGGCAACTCAAGCTGCGCCTTGATATCAGGCCGGAACCAAAGATCCGGCGGATCCATGGCCTTCAGCAACTCTACCGCCGGCAGGTCCTTCCAGGCCCGCGGCAGTGGATCGTTGCGTAGCGCGTTGACGTGCAGCGGTTTTTGCATGGCGCTGTGCTCGCCAGTCTTGGCGTCCACAATTACCATGCTTACGCGATAATCGCCCGGCAGCACAAAAGCCTCTTGCGTGTAGTTGAAGTTGTTTCGCGCCGCCTCGTCTTTCACATCCGCCAGATCGATGCTGCTATGCGCCTGGTAGACCCGCTCCGCACTGTCCTCGAACTGAATCATCATCACCAGTAGGCCGTGGCCGCGCCGATTCACTAATTCGCTGCCGTCCACTTCAATCTCAACCTTAGTCAGGAGCCGCTGGTGACCGCTCAATTCGGCCCCGCTGACATGCGCGGACCAACGGAAATGAGCTTGCTCCCCGTCCGCCACCCAGCGGTTGAAGGGCACGACGGAGAACGCCGGGTCGAGCGTCCCGCCCTGCGCCCAGGCAGTCGAAGTGCCTGGTGAAACCAATGCCAAGAGCGCTAATAAATTTCTGATAGTCACGCCTTATATCAGTATCGCGCGCTCCGCGCAGACACCTTCCCTAGCTACCCAAAACCACGTGTGGTTGCCGCTTCGCGCTGCGCGTATAGCGGACGCCGCGCGTCTTTTGCAGCTTGAAATAAGGAGACAGCCGTCTCAATGCTTCCTGCTGGCTGGACCGCACATGCTCACGCATGGCCTCCGCCGCTGCTTCAGTATCGCCGCCCGCCAGCGCTTCCAGCAGCGTCTGGTGCCGCCGCGGCATGTGCTGGCCGCTGCCCACGCACATCCAGGTCGAAGCCAATGCGTGGGTTTGCTCGATTGCATCGGCCAGCGCCTGGCACCTTGTGTACTCCGCGATTTTACGATGCAGCCGCTCGTGCCGGGTCAGATATTCTGACCGATCATTTTCCGGCCGCGCCGCCATGTTATCCAACTGGACCGCGAGCTTGACCAACGCCGCCTTTTCCGCGGGACTGGCCTTTAGCGCGAACAGCCGGGCCGCCTGAGTCTCCAGTGCCTCGCGCACCACAAAATGCCCCTCCACGTCCCGCGGCGTGGGAATCCGCACGCGCGTCCCCGCTCGCGGCCGGCTTTCCAGCAGCCCTTCCACTTCGAGCCTTAACAAAGCCTCCGACACCGGCAGAAAGCTCATCCCCATTTCGGCCGCCAAGGTGCGTCGGGAGATGACCTGCCCCAGCTTTAGTTCGCCGCGCAAAATTCGCTGGCGCACATTATTGTAGGCTTCGCCCGAGAGGCTTTTGCTGGGTGCTCTGCCACGCATATCCTTGATTGAGTTTACTCTATGGCGTGCGGCAGGCGGAATTCCAAGGCTTCGCCGGTACTCCCCGAGCTCCGTCGTCCTAGCGGCGCATACTGTAAACATGCAGCCCGCCGCGCAGCCCTTCGAACTCGCCATCGCGATTAAACCCACCGATATTGACCGGATGGGTCACGTCAATAATGTCACCTATCTGCGCTGGGTACAGGACGTCGCCGTGGCGCATTGGCGTTCGCTTGCGTCCCCTGCGGATCAGGCGAGCTGGCTGTGGGTCGTTTTGCGCCATGAGATTGACTATAAACGGGCCGCGTATCTCGACGATGCCATCGTCGCCCGCACCTGGGTTGGCACCGCCAACCGCCTTCGCTTCGAACGCCATACGGAATTACTACGTGCCAGCGATCGCAGCGTACTCGCCAAAGCTCGTACTGTCTGGTGCCCTCTCGATGCCCGCTCCGGAAAGCCCGTCAGCGTCAGTGATCGAGTGCGCGCCGTCTTCTCGGTGGAGCCGCCCTCCGCAACCAGTGTGCTATAAAAACCGCATGACCAAAGAAGAAATCATCCTCGCCAGCCAGCGCTATTTGTTCCCAAGCGTGTTCCATTATTTCAAAGAGCCGTTAGTGATCGAACGCGCCAAAGACCAGTACGTGTGGGATGCCGACGGCAACCAGTACCTGGATTTCTTCGGCGGCATCGTCACCATCAGCGTGGGCCACTCGAACGAGACCGTAAATCGAAAAGTCACGAAGCAAATGGCCAAGCTCCAGCACGTCTCGACGGTGTTCGCGAACGAGCCGCAAGTCGCGCTCGCCGAACGCGTTGCCGGCCTGACTCCCGGCGGCAAGCTCACCAAGAGTTTCTTCACCAACAGTGGAACCGAAGCCAACGAGACCGCCATTCTCGCCGCCCGCTGCTACACGGGCGCTCACGAAGTGGTTGCCCTGCGCCACAGCTATCATGGACGCTCCGCCCTCGCTATGTCGGCCTCTGGTCTAGCCTCTTGGCGCTTGGGGGGCGCACCCGCCGCGGGCTTCTCCCACGCCTTGAGCGCCTATTGTTACCGCTGCCCCCTGGGAGCCACCTACCCTTCCTGCAACGTCCGCTGCGCCCGGGATATGGAAGAGATGATTCGCACTTCCACCTCCGGCCGCCTGGCCGCGTTCATAGCCGAGCCCATTCAAGGCGTCGCCGGCTTCATCACCCCGCCCAAAGAATATTTCGAAATCGTGCACGGCATCGTCAAGAAGTTCGGCGGCCTCTTCATTAGCGACGAAGTGCAAACCGGATGGGGACGCACCGGCGGCAAGTGGTTCGGCATCGAACACTACGGCGTCCAGCCCGACATCCTGACCAGCGCGAAAGGTTTAGGCAACGGCACCCCCGTCGGGCTCACCGTAGCGCGCCCGGAAATCGCCGACGCGGTGAAAGGCGCCACCATTTCCACCTTCGGAGGAAATCCTGTGACCGCGACCGCCGCCAAAGCCGTCATCGATTTTATCGACGATCACCAGCTCATGATCAACGCGGCGGAAACCGGCGCGTATCTACGCAGCCACCTGGAGGAGTTGAGGGCGAAGCACCCGCTCATTGGTGACGTCCGCGGCATGGGCCTGATGCAAGCGATCGAACTGGTGGAGGACCGCGAATCCAAGACCCCCGCGACTGAAGCCACCGCCGCTCTCCTCGAAGCCGCACGCGAAAACCGCCTGCTGATCGGCCGAGGCGGCACCTACGGCAACGTGATCCGTATCACCCCGCCCCTCAATATCTCCAAACAGGATGTCGACGATTTCGTGCTCAGGCTCGGCGCCAGCCTCGCGCAAGTCAGCCGGACCTCTCAGCGGGCAGCCGCCTCCGCCGTACCATCGCCACGCTAAAGTAGAGCGGCCATCCGGCCGATAGTAAGCGGGACGAGATTTCCACATGGAAAAGCGACTCTACTACCGGCAATCGTTCGCCTTTCAGGTTCGTGTAACCGTAATGGCGGACCCCACGATATCTGCTTCCGGCGAGACGTTGGACATGTCTGAATCCGGTATGGGCGTGTGCTTACCTCGCCCCTTCATGCCCGGCAGCCTGGTCCAATTAGAAATTGCCGACAGCGTTATACAGGGGTTTGTAGCCTATTGCCGTGAATGGTCCCCCATGTCGGAGCCGTCGTTTGCTCGCAATAAATCCTGGATCGCCGGCTCTGATTCAGAGCGTGAGGCTCCCCCGGAACGCACCCATTTTCGCGTTGGCATCGAAGTGGTGGAAGCCACCATCGGCCCCTCAGGTCTGTCAAAGCTGTTGCGAGAGAATTTCGATATGACCATGCCGAACCTCCCCATGACCTTTGCGGTTCAGTCCGCCTAGCACCCGCCCATCACCAACGCCTGATCTCCCGGCACGCAAAAATAAGCAGGCCCGCCCGAAGCGTTCAAGACGGGATAGCACTGAACTCATTGGCACCATCTCCGCGGTAGGGTACGATGACAACGGACGCCCAATTGCTAGCGATAGGGCGCCCCCAACAACCACGGCCGGGCGTCTGAGAAATAAGGAGAGATGACGATGAAATTGGCGAAAGCGGCGTTGCTTTTCACGCTGGCCTCGGTGGCGGCCTCTGCTCAGGTCAATGTAGGCGGACAGAAGCCCGAAGCCAGTCTGCCTTTTACCATGACCACGGTGAGCACATTTGAACTCCCCTGGCGTCTGGCTTTCCTCCCTGATGGCCGCATGCTGATTACGGAAAAGGTGGGGCCGGTTTGGCTGGTGTCCCAACGCGGAGAGAAGATTCAGATTGCCAATACCCCTGCCGTCTACTGGCAGGGCCAGAACGGCATGCTCGGCGTCTTCCTTTCGCCCCATTACGCCACGGACCAGAGTATCTATCTCACCTACGTCGAACCCGGCGACTACGGCGGCGGCCTGGCAATGGCCCGCGCCAAGCTGAATGCCACCGCCGCCTCAGCTAGGCTCGAAAAATTCGAGGTGCTGTGGCGCCAGATGCCCAAGGGCAAGGGCGGCCAGGAGGGCGGGCAGATTGCCTTCTCTCCCGACGGCGAGTATCTTTTCCTTACAGTGGGCGACCGCCAGCGCTTCACTCCCGCTCAGGACCCAAACCAGCCCGAAGGCAAGATTCTGCGTTTGACGCTCGACGGGAAACCCGCCGCCGGCAATCCTAACTTTGGTAAGACCGGGGCGGCCACCATTCCCCTGATCGATCCCCCCAGTGACACCGAAGCCGCTAAGACCGCGAAGGTGGTAAGCATTTACACCTTCCCCGGCCCCAACCAGACACCCTCTGAAACTTGGGCCGGTGGGCTCCGCACGCCTTATGGGCTGGCCTTTTCGCCCGCCGGCGAATTATGGGAGGTCGAGCATGGCCCGCGCGGCGGCGATGAGCTGAACCTGATCGAGAAGGGCAAAAATTATGGCTGGCCGCTGGTCTCCTTTGGCAATAACTATAACGGTGTCCCCATCCCCAGGCCCGACTCGCATCCCGAATTCGCAATGCCCGTACTCTATTGGGTGCCAGTCATCGCGCCAGGCAACTTGATGTTTTACGACGGCACCCAAACCTTTCCGCAATGGAACGGCAGCGGCTTCGTCAGTGGTCTCGTAACCAAAAGCCTCAGCCGCGTCGTCTTTGACGGCCATGGTGGCGCTAAATCCGCCGAGCGCTGGGATGTCGGCCGCCGCATCCGCGATGTGGAACAAGGTCCCGATGGCTCGCTGTGGATGCTCGAAGACGCCAATCCCGGCGCTCTGATCCATGTGACACCCAAGTGATCGTTTCGCGGCCATCCGCGGGTGTTTCGGATCGCGAACCTAAGTCCACGTTGTCCGCACGCACTTGCGGCGCTTGGGCGCGTTCTCCAGGGCAACCTTGATTTTTTCCGCCAAGCCGGGCGCCGTATAGGGCTTTTGAACAAAGCCCGCTAGCCCTTTGTCCGTGAACTTGCGCGTCGCCTCGGCCTCGTTATAGCCGCTGGACAACACGATCGGAATGTTTGCCCGGACACTCTTCAGGCGGACGAGCGTCTCTTCACCCGACATCACAGGCATGGTCATATCCAGAAGGACCGCATCGAATTCTTCCCCGAGTGGCTGAAACAATTCCAGGCCTTCCCTGCCGTTCGCCGCCACCACCACCCTGTATCCATAGCTCTCGAGAATCGATTTTGCAGTCTGCCGAACCGCTACCTCGTCGTCGATCACCAGGATGGTTTCGAAACCCGCCAGGTTCGCCTCCGGACGCGTTCGCTCCGCTACACTAACCTGGCCGTCACTCACCGGGAATAGCACTTTGAAACTGCTTCCCTTTCCTTGAGCGCTTTCGACTTGGAGCGCCCCTTTGTGCCCGCGCACGATCCCTAGTACGGCTGCCAGACCGAGTCCCCGGCCCGTGAATTTAGTGGTGAAGAACGGGTCAAAAATTCGCGACAGCGTCAGGG
>JALYJH010000153.1 GCA_030775415.1 Acidobacteriota bacterium
CGGACCACGGTGGGAAGCCAGCTCCCCAAAAAATAAAGATTCAGAAGGTTCATGAAGTTGATGATCCACAGCATGGCTGTGCCCGCTCCGCGTCCCTCGCGAAAGAGGTTCACCACCGGAACGCCCTTCCTGCGTTCTTCATTCACAACGAATTGAACGTCGCCCTCGGGGACCACGGCGTGAATACGAGCGAGGTACTTTAGTATTCGGCTTCTGCTCTTGCCCCGCAGCACCAGGAACTGCAAGGATTCAGGCAACAGAAAGATCATCAATATAGAAACAATCAACGGCACGATCCCGCCAAAAATAAATACCGAGCGCCAGCCGAACCGGGGGATGAGACCCGATGCGATGAAGCCACCGATGGCAGCTCCTATCGTAAAGAAATTCGCGACCAGCATCATTACCGTGAAGCGAACGCGTGCCGGGCTGTACTCACTCGCCAGCGCCATGGCATTCGGCATAATTCCACCCAAGCCGAAGCCGGCTATGAAACGGATCAAGAGCAGCTCGTTTATGGAATTGGCCCGCGAAGTCCAGAGCGTAAGGACGGCGAAATACAGAGAGGCGGCGATTAATACCGGCCGCCGGCCAATTCTGTCGGCCAGCATGCTGAACAGGAACGATCCTAATAAGACGCCCACCAGCGCGGCGCTGAAGACCGGACCCATCAGTGAATTAGGGATTTTCCATTCGCGGATGATCGCGGGCGCCACATAGCCCATCGCCTGAACGTCGAAGCCGTCCATCACAAGACTCAACCCGCACAGCACGAGGATGACCCACTGAACGATTCCCAAACGGCTCTGATCTACCAGGAGGGTGATGTCGACTTTTTTCGGCGATTCCATGAATCCTTGCTCCCTTTTTAAGAATGTAGATATCCACCGAACGATCGGAAAGGCGCGCTCCAGACCGCCGCAGCCTTTCCGTTATACCACTCTCACAATCGCCCAGGCTCGACGCCCGCTCAGTTCAGATTCTTTTTCAGGAACGCGATGGCGCGGGGCCAGGAGTCATTGACGGCGGCGGCATTCCCGGCCATTTCCTGGAACAAAACGAAGGTGTGGGTGGCTTTGGGATAGATGTGAGGCTCGTAGACCTTGCCGAGCTTCTCCATGGCGGTGATGGTGGGTGCGACGGTGGAGGTGACGCGAGCGTCGTTTTCGCCGTAGAAACCGATCACGGGTGCTTTGATTTTCGCCATGACATCGGGGTCCGGTGGAGTGCCGTAATAAACCACCGCGGCGTTCAGCTCAGGGACCTCGCCGGCGAAGCGGAAGGCGTTGCCGCCGCCGGCGCAAAAGCCCATGCTGCCGCTCTTCCCATTGGCGCGAGGCAGTTTGAGCGCCCAGTCGCGAGCGGCTTTGTAACGGCGCTGGGCTTCATCGGCGGTGATCTTCGCCCCGGCCTTCATGGCATCGTCGATGAATTCGAAAGTTTCGCGGCCCCCGCCGTTGTTGCCTGTGCCGGACCATAGATCGGGCGCAACGGCGATGAATCCTTCCTGCGCGAGCTGGTCGGCGACGGCGCGAATCCACTCGTCCATTCCGGTGGCATGTTGCATGACGATTACCACGCCAGCTTTTCCTTCGCCTGCCGGGTATTCTACCCAGGTGTGGAGCTTTGCAGCCGACTCTCCAGGCTTTGCGGGAAGAGGAATGTCCACCCATTCCTTGCGCAGCTTGGATTTGTCGAGCGCGGAGTAAGCGGTGTAGTATCCGGCGGGCAAGTTCGGCTGCTTCTCGGCATAGCTGGTGGTGAGAGCCGTGGAGTCGCCCGCTGCGCTCTTGACGTTGCCCCGGCTGCTTCCTTGGGCAAGGGCCATCATTGCGGCCATATGCTCAGCGTGTTCATTGTTGGGCGCAAAGTCGTTGGCTCCGGCGACGGGATGATTGTTCGTCTCGCGATTCAAATACTCCAGCGCTTGCGGCCAGCCGGCCGCCGTCAAGGGGAAATTAGTAGACCGCGGGGTGGATGCGGCATTGCCGCTGCCGCCGTCGACAATCAGGTTGATGCGGCCCGCGTGGGAATCCAGTTCCAGGCTGGCGATCTTGCCGTCGGTAGCGGGCAATGCCAGTGCATACGCGCGAACTGTGTCGATGCGGCGTGCGATTTCGGAGGGCCTTAAGCGCCGCAGCGCCTCGGCCAGGGCCTCGGGAGTGTGGAAAGATTCACTATCGCCGTGATCTGGGCCCATGTTGGTGAGCACGTCGGGCGCGACGGCAATGAATCCTTCGGCAGCCACTTGATCGCTGACGGCGCGCACCCAGGGACTGGAGCCTTCGTGGGGAGCCGTCACCATCACGATGGGGGCTTTATCGGAACGCTCGGGATACACAACGAAGGCGAGGACGATCGAGGATCCCATCGGAACGCCAACCCATTCGCGATGGCGAGGGGTCTGGTTCAGCATCACCTTGGCGTTCTGCGAAGAAGGCAGCATTGATTTGAGAGTCAGCGCGGCGCCTGAACGCGTTGGCGTGGGTAGCGATTGCGCCGAGGCAAGGGCCGCAGTCGCGAGGAGCGCCGCGGTGGGAATAGAAAGTCGGGTTTTCACGATCGGATTCCTCCTGATCATCATTTTGTGTGATCTCTGATAAAGGCGACGGCGGCAGGCCAGGCTTCGATGATGGCCTCCCGGTTCAGGCCCTCGACCTGGTAGGTCATGAAGCCATGGGTGGCGCCCGGATAGACGTGCGATTCAAAGCTCTTGCCTAGCTTTTTCATGGCAGCGGCCGTGCGATCCACGGTTGCGACAAGCGGGTCATCATCACCGCCGTAGAAGGCGAGCAGCGGCGCGTTGATCTTCGCCAGCATGGCTTCGGAGGGAGGCAGGCCATAAAAAACCACAGCCGCGCTGAGGCCGGGCACTTCCGCGGCGAAGCGAAAACTGAGCGTTCCGCCGGTCGAATAACCCAGGCTGGCGACTTTGCCGCTGCTGCGCGGCAGCTTTAGCGAGTAGCCATAGGCGGCTTTGTAAAGGCGCAGCGCTTCGCTTTGCGGCACCCGCAGGTTCGCGCGAAGGGCTTCGTCGGGGAACTTGAAGGTGTCGAAGTTGCCGCCCTTGGGTCCGCGCCCGGAGAGTAAATCTGGCGCAACAGCGATGAACCCTTGAAGCGCAAGCTGATCGGCAAGGGCTTGTTGGGTGACATCGAGCCCTGCCTCATAGGTCATCACGATCACGACCGGCGCTTTCTCCTCACCAGCGGGATATTCAATCCACGTGTGCAGTTTGGTTTTACCAGCGGGAATGTCGACCCATTGATGGCGCAGGGAGGTATGTGCAACGGTGGGAGCCGAGACGAAGAGATTGGCGGGGAAATCGGGCGTCTTTTCGCCGAGCCCTCCGGGGCCTCTCCCACCGCCCCCTCTGCCGCGGCCGCGTTCCTGGGCGATCGCCAACTCCGCGCCCACCGTTGCCAGGGCGGCGAGCAGAGCCATGGTCGATATCAGAAGCTTCCTGTTCATTTCACTCTCCAAGGCGCCCCTAACGGGGTGACGCTAAAGCAAGTCATGATAGCAATCGCGCATCCGAACCGGCGCTGCCGGGCGGGCTTGAGAGTCGAGGTTAGCGCGGGGCGTCGCATCGACTGCGTGAATTCCGATGAATACGGGCGCGTACGAAAGATAACTGGCTACTTCTTCGCGGGTGGGTCATAGCTTGCGTTGCTTACGGTCACCGGATGGGTATCTCCGCGGTGGCAGGTGTAACAAGTTACCGCTTGTGGGCCAACCGGAAAAACTCCTGTTCCTGGAAAATTTGCATTCACCTTCCGGACCAGGGTAATCATGCCGCGCGCGATGTCCTTGCGCGGGTTTACATCGGTGTCGTAGGGCTTTCCCCCGCCGTGGCAGAACCCGCAGTCGACATTCAACGCGTCGCGGAAATCGTGCATGATGGATCCGTCGCCGTGAACCCGGGTGTCGGGAGGCAGCACCTTCAAATTCACGCCGGGTGCGTTGTTGGGAACTATTTGGCCTAAAGATTCCGCGCGATTTATGAACTCGTGGGGAGCTTTGGTTTCGGGCTTCACGCTTCCGCGATGGCACGTGCTGCAATCCACTTCGTGGTAGCCGGCGGGATAAACGCCCGCGCTGCTGGGGAAACTCGCATCGATCTGACGCACCATTGCGATCATCTTGCGCGCCGTTTCTTTCTTCGGGTTGTCATCGCTTGCGAAGTCGCCCTGCACGTGACAATAGGAGCACTCGACCCCCAGGGCCTTCGTGAAGCTCTGCATGACGAAGCGGATCTCCGTGTTGGGCGCCAGAAGCTTGAGGTTCTTGGGGGCTGGCCGCGGGTTGGGCGCAGCGCCGCCCTGCTGACCGAACGCGGTCATGGAAATCAGAAAAGGTAACACGAATAAAGAGCCGGTGAACTTGTGCCGCGCCGCGGACGTTGGTTCCATCATGATCGCTCCTAGTTCTCGCAGTTTTAACACTCCCTAGCAGGATAACCCGACTCCGCGGCTTTGCAAATTTCAGAGGAAGCGGGAGGAGGCTTTCTCTATCCCGCGGCAGCTTCGGCATCGTGGAATCGCTCGCGCCTGGCGGAGTTGGAACTGGCTACCTAACCCAGCCCCAATACACGTGAACTTGAGCGGGTAGCGACCCTTGGCGGCTGGGGGACGTGGCGTGGGCTGTGCGCAACCACTGCCGGAAGTTAGTGGTCAATAAGTTGAACGAAGAGGCGGCGCGAGCATGGCAGCTATAACTTAACCTCATGGCCGCTTCCCAGAGAGGAAGCTCCTTTTACACGAATAACGAATTCCCCGTAGGCTTAAAGATATTGACACCCAAAGGAGCGTCCGATAGAATTTGACCGATGAAACACTCTACTACTCCTGGATTTGATCGCGCTGTGCTCCGTGGTCCCACCTCCAAATTTACCCGTTTCGCCTGCCTTTTTGCCACGTTGATGCTGGCGAGCATCCCCGTTCTGGCACATCATGGCACCGCGGCGTCCTACGATGCGGACAAGACCGTTACGTTGAAAGGCACCGTAACTGAGTTCGTGTGGGCCAATCCCCACAGCCAAGTGCATTGGGACGTCAAAGGTGAAGATGGCAAGGTAGTGAATTGGGGCGGAGAGCTTCACAGTATCGCTCAGTTGATCGCCAATGGCTGGAATAAGCACCTGCTCAAACCGGGTGATGAAGTAACCGTTACCGGCCATCCCTCGAAAGCGGGGGCTTCCTACATGGTTGTGACCTCTCTCAAGACTGCCGACGGTAAAGAGTATTTCCGCGATGCAGCAGGAGCAGAGGGCCGCTAATGCTATCCAGACTGATGATGGGGATGGCCGCTTGCGCGATTCTAGTGCAGGCGCAGGCGCCGCCGCCGGCGCAGGGTCGTGGGGGTGGCCGTGGCGGCGGTGGCCGGCAGCAGCCACTGGGCCCGTGCTTAAATCAATGGGGTCTTCCCTCGGGATGCGAGATCGGCAGAGTTGACCCGCGTGACCTGAGCGGTGTGTGGACGGGCACGTCGAGATTGGTTGGCAACGATGCCATGATGACGCCTGCCGGCCAGGCAAAATTCCTTGCGAATAAACCGTCCTTCGGGCCGCGCATGGTACCGCCTGCCCTGGGGAACGACCCCATGGGGAAATGCGATCCCATTGGGCTTGTTCGTAATATTTCACTGGAAGTAGCCGGCCGGTCTTTTGAATTCGCGCAAATGCCCGATCGGGTGATCCAATTCTTCGAATGGGCGCATCAATACCGCACCATCTGGACCGATGGCCGCGCTTTTCCCAAGGATCCGGAGCCGAGATGGAACGGCTACTCGGTGGGAAAGTGGGATGGGAATACGTTAGTGGTGGATACCATCGCCGTTGATGACAGGACTTGGCTTAACAACCTGGGCCATGCCCACACGGCCAACATGCGCGTGCAGGAGCGCTACACCAGAACGGATCGCAACACGCTTACGATGAGTGTTACGATCACCGACCCGGCGTTTTATGTGCAGCCCATCGTCAGCGGCGTCAACACGCTCCGACTGAATCCGGAAAGGACCGAGGAAGACAAGCTCGAAACGTTCTGCGTACCGTCTGAGGAAGAAGCCTTCAATAAGGCTATCCGCGATCCTGCGGCCGGTAAGTAGCCAGTTAATATCTTTTTTCCGCGAGGGCAGGATTCGTTCTGAATCCTGCCCTTTTTGTTTTTCACGCGTCTGCCGCTTCCCTGCTCTAGTTGGCCGCGGCGGGTTTAGCGAATCTGCTAGGATCGATCGGCACATTGGCCTTCACGTCGGTTAAGGCTGTCGTAGATTGGCCGTTGACCCACGTGGCGGTCCACTTGAAAGGCATCTTTACGCCCGTGCCCGCGATTTCGCGATAGTCGCTAAAATCAATGTGCGCGGGGACGCGGCCGATGGGTAGCTGCACATAGCGCACCAGGCGCACGAGCAGTCCGGATTGCTTATCAAAATACAACTTTACGGGGGGTTGGGGACCCGTTCCCACGGCGGCGACCACTTCCTGGCCGTCGATGGAAGTCATGCCGATTTTCCAGGTGCCGCGAAGCTTCCTAAGGTTGGCGGGGAAGAAGACAGTGGATTCGATCTTCTCGCCTTCTAATTCACCGCCGGTGAGTTGCAGCAAAG
>JALYJH010000154.1 GCA_030775415.1 Acidobacteriota bacterium
AATGCAGGCGGCGGCGCAGCAGGCACAGGCCGCCGCACAGCAAGCGGCGGCGGCGGGGCAGGAGGCGTTAAACCAAGCCTTGCAACAGGGCCAGCAGATGCTGAATCAGGCGCAGACGATGGAGCAGCAGGCGCAGCAGCAATTGCAGGGCGCCGCGAATCAGGCGCAGGCGCTGGCGAGTCAGGCGCAGCAAGCGGGTCAACAGGGGCTGAATCAGGCAGCTCAACAATTGAGCCAGGCGGCTAACCAGGCGCAGCAAACGGCGGAGGGCGCGGCAAATCAGGCGCAAGCGGCGGCGAATCAGTTGGGGCAAACCGCGTCGCAAGCGGCTGCGCAAGGGCAGCAACAGATTGCGAATGCGGCGAGCGAGGCGCAACAATCCGCGCAGCAGGCTCAGCAAACTGCACAGCAAACCGCGGCACAGGCGCAGCAGGCGGCCCAGCAAGCAGGCCAACAGGCGCAGCAAATGGAGCAGCAAACAGAGCAGCAGATGCAGCAAGCGACGCAAGCAGCGGGGCAACAAGTGGGGCAAGCTGCCAATCAAGCAAGCCAACAAGTCAATCAAGCCACGCAGCAGGCGACGGCAGAGGCGCAGCAGGCAGGGCAGATGTCGCAGCAGGCGGCGCAGCAAGTGCAGAATCAAGTGGGGCAGACTTCGCAGCAAGCCGCACAGACCGTGGGAAACACGGCAAGCAGCGCTTATACGCAGGCGGGCAGCTCAGTGAATCAGGCCTCGCGGAACATGTCGCAGGGCATGAAAGGATTGGGAGTTTAATGCCGCCGGCCGCGCGCGTTACCGATATGCACGTATGTCCCATGGCCACGGGCATCGTTCCGCATGTGGGTGGACCGATCCTGCCGCCGTGCGCGGCTACGGTACTTGTCGGGTTCCTGCCCGCCGCGCGCATCACTGACCTGGCCACGTGCGTGGGTCCACCGGATATGATCGTGATGGGATCGGCAACGGTATTTATTGAATATTTGCCAGCAGCAAGGATGGGAGACAGCACGGCGCACGGCGGCGTCATCGTACTTGGTTGTTTCACAGTGATTATCGGGGGCTAAGAACACAATGCTGGTGATTCTGGAAGCCACGGCGGGGCCGGCTACGGGGCGGAAGATTCAAGTGGCCGGGGGTACGATTTTGCGGGTGGGACGCACAGCCAAGTCCGATTATGCGCTGGGCGAGGATTCCTATCTCTCGGGCCAGCACTTTGCGATTGAGTGCGATGGCAAGCAGTGCACCATTCGGGATCTGGGTTCGAGCAACGGTACGTTCGTGAACGGGGACCGCGTTACGGAGCATACGGTTCAAGACGGCGATTCAGTGGCGGCGGGCGGTAGCACTTTTAGCGTACGTATTGATTTATCGGGCAAGGCGGCACCGCAGGCGACGCGGCCACCGGCGGCGCGAACTCTCAAGCTGCCGGAGTTCGGCCCTGTGGAGAGTAGCGGTCCCATGCCGATGCCCGGCGATTCGCCGTCGTGGCCGGGATTTTCACGGGGGCAATCCGTTCTGCTCAACGCGCTCTATCGCGAGGGCGAGGCCGTGTATGCAGTGCTCGACGCGATCCGCGATGCGCGCATTCCCGCATTTCTCGACGCGTCGGGCGAGAAGTATGCGCGCATCGACGAGGAGAATCCGGCATCGCCCTATTTGGTGTTGGTGCCAGGGCAGTCACGGCTGCTGGATGTCCTGATAAAGGACGGCTGGAATCACGGATGGGGGTTCTACTTCGCGGCATCACTCGAATTTGAAAACGCGCTGTGGCACTGGCGGACTTTCGTCACGCTGCACAATCGCAACGGGCAAGCGGTGACGTTTCGTTTTTGGGATCCGCGAGTGCTGCGGGCAATCGTTCCCGCGATGACCGCGGCGGAGGCTGCCGGATTCTTCGGGCTGATTTCCCGCTTTGTAGTGGAGGGCGATAAGCCTGGAATGGCGGTGGAATTCGCGCCGGGCGCGGGCGGGATTCAGCAACAAGTTCTGGTGTTGGTGTAATGGTATCGTTAAACTTCGCATGAAGCGCTTACAGCCGGTTATCTGGATGAAGGGCACGCTGCTAAGCCCGCAGTACCTGCAGACGCAGGACCGTTTCCTCGAAAACTCGCTCAAGTTTCAGTTGGACGGCCTGAGCTTCGCGCCCTGGGGCTTCCGCCGGCTGCAGGTGAATCAGGAGGCATTGGCCTCAGGCTACCTGGCGATCGCGGATGCCGCTGGTATTTTCCCGGACGGACTGCTGTTCGATATTCCCGATGCCGATGCGGCTCCGTCTCCCAAGCCGCTGGCGGATTGTTTCGATGCCGATCAAAAAACGCTGGATGTGTTTTTAGCAATCCCTCATTTTCGCGACCGCGGGTTGAATGTATCGATGCCGCAGACGAAGGCGGATACGCGGTATCTTTCGGAGATCGCAATGCTGCGCGATGAAAATTCGGGATTGGGCGAGCGTCCGGTGCAAGTGGCGCGCAAAAATTTCAAGATCCTGGTGGAGGGCGAATCGCAGGAGCATTCTTCGGTGCTGCGCGTGGCGCGGATTGAGCGCACGGCGGCGGGGCTGTATCAGTTAGACGCGAAATTCGTGCCGCCGCTGCTGGACATCACGGCCAGCGACTTCCTGGTGTCGATTCTGCGCCGACTGGTGGAGATTCTGGCGGCTAAAAGCAGCCAGCTCGCCGGGACGCGCCGGCAAAAGAATTTAAGTCTTGCGGATTTCGGGACTTCGGATATCGCCAACTTCTGGCTGCTGTATACCATCAATTCGCACTTTCCGCTGCTGCAGCACCTGTTCGAGGTGCGGCGCGGGCATCCAGTGGAATTATATGAGACCATGCTGTCGCTAGCGGGAAGCTTGACCACTTTCTCGAGCACCATCCATCCGCGCGAACTTCCCAACTACGAGCATGACGAACTGAGTTTTTGCTTCGAGGATCTGGACGAGAAGATTCGCCTGCTGCTGGATACCGTGGTACCCAGCAATTTTGTATCGCTGCCTCTGAAGTTGACGCAATCCTCGATCTACGCTACAGCGCTGGCAGACGACAAATATCTGCGCAACACAAAGATGTATCTGGCAGTGCGGGCGGAGATGAATGAGGCGGATCTGATTGGGAAGGCTCCGTACTTAATCAAAGTGTGTTCGGCAAATCACATTGAGCATCTGGTACGGCAAGCCCTGCCGGGGGTGCCGTTGACGCACTCGCCGCGTCCGCCCAGCGCGATTCCAGTGAAGTTGAATTATCAGTACTTCAGCGTCAGCCAGACCGGTGTCGCGTGGGAGGCTGTGACGCGGGCGCGCAATCTGGCGGCTTATGTGCCGGGGGATTTCCCAAATGCGCAACTGGAGCTGATTATTCTTTTGCCGGAAGCCTAGCGGTCGATGTGAATGATGCCGCGGCGTATGGCTAGGGTGACGGCGTGGGTACGGTCGGAGGCGCCTAGCTTCGACAGGATGTTTTGCAGGTGCATTTTCACGGTGCCGGCGGCGGTTCCCAGGCGGACTCCGATCTCTTTATTTCCGAAACCTTTGGCTACGTATTGCAAAACTTCGATTTCACGCGGGGTGAGTGCGACTTGCGGGAAGTGCTCGCTCAGGCGCTCGGCGACTTCGGGCGGCATCAGGCGTTTGCCGGATTGGACGACTCTAATGGCGCGAACGATTTCGGTATGCACCGACTCTTTGAGGATGTACCCGCGCACGCCGGCTTCGAGCGCACGATAGATTTCCTGGTCGCCATCGTAGCTGGTGAGCGCGATGATCTTGGCTTCAGAGTCAATCTGGCGGATCTGTTTGGTGGCTTCGATACCATCCATGCCGGGCATGCGCAGGTCCATCAGGGTGATATCCGGATGAAACTGGCGGAAGGCGTTCAGCGCCTCCTGCCCGCTACCGGCCTCAGCTACCAGCTTCATGTCGGTTTCATTGGCCAAGATCGCGGCGATCCCCTTACGCACCAGAGGATGATCATCCACGCATAGAATTCCAAGTGTCTGCGTAACCGTACCCATCAAACCGCCTCCAGCCTTCCCTCATGCGCCGGCACATGAGTCCGCGGATTCAGCGGCATACGCAGCGAGACTTTGGTTCCCTGCCCGGGCGCGCTAGATAAATCCAACTCCGCGCCAATCTGGCTGGCGCGTTCTCTCATGCCCACCATTCCGTAGTGCCCTGCCCGGCCGTTGCCTTCGCCGCGCTCCATGCCGCGGCCGTCGTCGCGAACGGAAAGGCGCAAGTCATTAGCGGAGCATGCCAGCGTTACCTCTATCGTGCGCGCGCCGGAATGCTTGATCGAATTCGTAATGGCCTCCTGCACGATGCACAGCAGATTGTATTTCACTTCCGCCGGTAGTTCCTGCTGGCGATCGTCCAGGTTCAATTTTAAGCGGATATCGCGCTGCTGTGTGAGCTGGCGCGCGGCGTCGGAGATGGCGACGGCCAGCCCGGAACTGGAACCGGACCCGCCACGCAAGCCGGCCACGGAGCGCCGGGTCTCCTGCAGGCAAATACCGGCGTCGCGAATGATCTCGCCTAAGGCCTGCCGATCTTCCTTGGCGCCAAGGCGATTGGTGAACGCATGCATCTGCATGGTGATGCCGGAGAAGCCCTGGATCAGAGTATCGTGCAATTCACGGGCGATACGGCTGCGCTCGGCCAACACCAGCACGAATTGTTCGCGCAACTGCTGCACGCGAAGGCGGTACGCGACCCAGACCAAGAGCGCGGCCACAGCCATGCAGAGCGGAATGAACCACGGCCGCTGATAAAATTCCGGGGCGACTTCGAAGGCGAGCGCCGTACCGGTCTCGTTGCAAGTGACCAACGGCCCGCAGGCCACCACACGGAAGCGGAATTTCCCGGGCGGCAGATTGGTATAAAAAGCCTCGCGGCGCGAGCCGGCGTTGGTCCAATCCCGATCATAGCCCTCTAACATGTAGCGGAAATTCAAGCGTCCCGGTGCCAAGTAAGTTAAGGCCGTGTATTGGAAAGCCACATTGGTCCGGCCGGGTCCCAAGGTTTTGAGGTTCGCGGGGTCGACGTCTTTCCCGTCGATCGTCATGTTTTCGAGCACTACGGGCGGCACGGCGCCCAGGCGGATTTCTTGATCCGAGGCGAACGCCAACAGCCAACTTGTAGCCGAAAACCAAAGGCGGCCGTCCCTGGTTCGTACGCCCACGGGCTCCACGCCAGGGGTGCCCTGGATGGTGCGCAGGCCGTCCAGCGGGCTGTAAGGGGTGCTGGTGATCTTCGAAACACGCTTGTCGGCGAATTTGAGCAGCTCTTTACGATCCACCCAGAAGAAGCCTTTGCCGCAGGCCATCCACAAACGATCCTGGGCATCCATAACAAAACCGTAAATTTCGCCGTCGTATAAGCCATGGCGCACCAGGAAGCGGGTGAGCTTGCCATCACGCAGCATTCCTAGTCCGGCACCGTTGGTACCCAACCAGACGATGCCGTCGCGATCCGTATAGATGGCATTGACGTCCTGAAACAAAGGCAGAACCCCGGAGGTGCTTTCGAGCTTGCGCACGCCGCCCTCGGCAAAAACGTAGAGGCCACCGCGTTCCGCCGCGAACAACATGCCACCGTCGCGGGTCTCGCCGATGGCCACGATGGGAAAAGGCAACTCTTTGGCCAAAAAGGGAACCTGAATGAAGTGGCCTCCCTGAAAAACCGCGGGACCGTTTTGGGTCCCGGCCCATAAGTTACCGGCATGATCCCGGAATAAGGAACGTATTTCATTGGAGGGCAAGCCTTGCGCGGTGGTGAAAACTTGCCGCACCTGTCCGTTTTGCAGATGAATGGCGCCGTGGCTGGTCCCGGCCCATAGATCACCAGCGGAATCGTCGGCCAGCACGTTGATGCGCCCTCCGGGGAAATTCGCAAGCGCGGTAAACGATGTGCCGTTGAAGCGGCTGAGGACGCCGTCGAGAGAGCCGGCCCAGAGCGTCCCGCGGCGGTCCTGGAAGAGCGGGCCCATGTTGTCCTTGGGCAATCCCTCGGCGTGGTCATAACGCGCGGCGGCGCCGTCGAGGAACTGGTTGAGGCCGTTCTTGGTGGCCACCCAGAGAGAGCCTTCGCGGTCTGCGTAAAGTCCAAAAACCGTATTCTGGGAAAGCCCGTCGCGGTAGCCGTAACTCTCGAACACTCCGTTGCGCACGCGGCTGAAGCCGTTGCGCGTGCCCACCCAGAAGGAGTCATCGCGGCCCGACGCAAGCGTCATAATTACGTTGTCCGCCAAGCCGTTCTTGGTTGTGTAGAGCTTTTCGAGACCCGCGCTGTAGCGGACCAAACCCTTGCCGGTGCCGACCCAAACGCCGTCCTGGCGGCACAACAGGCCGCGCAGCTCGCGGTTGCCGCTAACGGATTTTAGAGTGACGCGAGTAAACCCGGAACCATCCCAAGCGGCCAGCACATCGCCGCCGGCGATCCAAATCTTGCCGTCGGTGGCACGGCAGCCGACAATAGGGCGGTTGACGATTTGCTCGGGCGAATCATGGAATTCAACATTGCTGCCCGCGATATGAACCAGTCCGCTGGCGGTGCACGCCCATATGTCAGCGTTGGAACCAGCCACCAGGCAGGAG
>JALYJH010000155.1 GCA_030775415.1 Acidobacteriota bacterium
TTCGGCGCCGAGAGCCGTGAGCCGCACATCATTGAGTAGGAGCGCGTGAGGATCCATAATCAGCGCTGACGTAAGATTCACGCCGCCGATTCGCCGGCTGCCCTGCTGGAAGGACACACCATCAGCCTGCACCCGCGCAGCGATACTATAATCATTTCCGGCATTCAGCCCGGCAGTGCCCTTCAGGACCAAAACTCCGCCTGGGCGCGCTGCCACATTTGCAAGCCTGCCTAATTCGTCCAGGGCCAGATTGCTCTCAAAGCTGAATGCGGGGTGCCCCTGCGTATCCTTCAGAATGCCGGATGCGATCACACTCGATTTCCCCAAAGCCACTTGCAGCGCGTTTACGCGAATAGCGCGTCTCGATACGGTGGCGCTCGCATTCACGTCGAACGCGGATAGAGACCCGGCAAGCTCGGCTTTGAGCGGAACACTCGTCGCAGCTTTCAAATCGGCTAGCGCAATCCGGCCGGTGACTTGTCCTGCAACAGTGGGATCTCTGAGATTCTCCAAGGAGCCGTTGATCGTGATCGAAGACCGCCGTGTAGCGATGGTGGCATTTCGAAGATTAATCCGGTCCCGCCGCAAACTTACCGGCAGTGTAACCGCGAACTGCACAGGCGTATTTCGGCCGGAGACCACATAGAGTGACTCGAAAGCCAGTCGCCCTTCGTATCCTTGCGTCAGAGTATTGAACGCCAGATTCATTTGTAGATGATTGCCTCGAATGTTCAAAGGCTGCTCCTGCGACGCGAACACGATCCGGCCATCGTTCAGAGCGAAGCGCGCGATCGCCAGGTCGACTACGGTTTCGAGCGTCGTTTGCTTCGACTCCACTTTTGTTTTGGGAGTAGGAACATTCGTCCGTCCGTCAGGGAAGATCATGATATTTGCCTCGGGCTTATCCACGATAAGCGCGCCGACACCAATCACATGATGAAGATCGTGGAAGAGACGAATGTCCAACTGAACCCGTTGGGCTTGCAGATAAGGCGGCGCTCCGGCGGGTTCTTCGCCATGCACTACTAAGTTCGTGAAAGTGGAACGCAGGTGCCTCCAATCGAATGTAAAGGAACCGATGTCGACTTTCCCGCCGGTGCCACTCTCAGTGGCCGTGATGATTTTCTGCTTGGCAAAGTTGCGAAACCAATCCGTTTGCACAACAATGACAGCGGCAACCGCTAAGACCATCAGTAAGGCGGCCGCGGCGAGCGCGATCCGGACCAAAAGCTTGCCAGCTCGTTTCATTTCAACGCCTCCTGTTTGTATTCGATCCGGTAACGATTGCGAGCCTGGCCGAGCCATTGGTTGAAGCTCTCAGTGACCCGTTCGCTTTCCACTGCCTTGCGGATCTGCGGTTCCAGAGTTTGAAAACTGCTGGATTGCGGATTGTTCCTGCGAAGTTCTGTCAAATGCTGCTCATAATAGGACCGTACGTCTTCATCTGAAATTGCCGCGGTGCTCTGGAAGCGCTGATCGATGAAACTGAGCACCGTAAGTTGCCACAGCAATTCTTCGCGCAGGTTGTTCTCGCTCAGGCCATAGTGTTCGAGCGCCTCCCGCAATCGAACCGCGGAGCCGCCGAATCGATCGCGCGTGAGTTGCGCTTCGAGAGCCGCTGCTTGGCTCTCAGATGGGCGCCGAAATCCACCGCTGATAATCTCCTGCCGGATGATTTCCTGATCGATCAGGCGCTCCGCGGAGCGACGCTTGTCGCGGGAATCGGTGCTTAACGCCTCCCCGTTGAGTAACGCGGTAAGACGCTGATCGAGATCGATATCGCTGGTCTTGATCACGTGCTTGCCGACGATCACCGCTATGCGATCGAGCACCGCCGGTGCGCTTCCGGCCGCTCCAGCAAATGATGTGTACAGCAGAACTCGTAAGGCTGCGCCGCGGAAAGTCAAAAGGTTTGTCCAATCGAAAAGAAGAATTGAAAATGACTGATGCCCTGCGGTACGCCCTGGCAATAGCTGGGTAACGATGACGGCGAAACACTTGGATTGCACTGGAGAAGCTGCTCCGCCGTTCCCTTAAAGCCCACGAACGAAGGTGGATTGACGCTGTACGCCAGGTCCCCTCGAATCGGGCCGACCGGGGTTTGATAGCGGACTCCAAAGCCCACGGCATGCACGCCGTAATTAAAATCCTGCAAATCGTGTTGATGGAAGCGCAGCGAAAACTTTCCGACGCTGCTGTAGACATTTCCCATGTCGTGAAAAAGCACACCCTTGATGTTGCTGCCGATCAATGGAAAGCGTAGTTCCACATTATTAAAGAACAGTGCATTTCCCCCCAACGGAAACCCAGTCGGCTGGTAGGAGGCTCCGCCTGCAACCGTCGGCGCGCCGATATCGCGGGGGCCGGCTTGGTTGTACGGGAACGCTCGCAGGGTATCCGCGCCCCCGCCAAAAAAGCGTTCCGGTAGCGGCACCGATTCCTGAGCACTGAGGCCTGCGGGAGGCGAAAATGGCGCGATGACCCCAAACTGGGTTTGACGCGCTAGCACCAGATTCTTTGTGAGCGAATAATAAGTCGCATTGCGGATCAACACGCGGCCAAACCCTCGTTGGGAACCTAGGTATTTATCCGCCAAACCAAAATTTACGGTGGTGTAAATGCCGTGGTGCGAGTCCGCTGGATTGTCGCGGCGGTCTTGGATTAAGGTCGCGGAAATAATTCCTATGCGTACCGGCTGTGCCAGTTGCGGAATCAGTAGTTCCGGTATCACCACTCGGCTTACACTCACGCGCCGATAAGAAAATTGGAACAGGCCGTTTAAGCTTTTGCTGAAGCGTTGGGAGAGCTGGACTGAACCCTCGGCCTTTTGCGAAGCAAACGTGCGGACATCCAGTGAGCTGTCATAGAGCAGCGTATAGGTGATGTTGCGGCCGTCCACATCGCGGAAACGCGGCTGCAAGTAGCTCAGTGAGCCAAGCTTTTCGATAGAGGAATAAGCCCCGCGCAGGCTGACGGTGTGGCCCAGGCCCAGGAAATTGAGGCGCGTAGCCGTGAGCGAAACCGACGGGCTGAAGCCCGTGGTCCCTGCCGGTGACGCCAGGCTGGTAGTGCTGGGTGTACCGAAACGCGCCAATTGCGCGCCAAATCCCACGGAAAACGTATAGCGGTTGGCCTCCTCGAAGTTGTATAAAACGTTTTTGAACTCAGTGTCCCCATCCGGGTTTTCCGTAGCCGCGTCGACGCGCGCGAAGATGCCCAGATCGTAAAAGCGTCTTTGGATATCGGCCTCCGCCTCCGGAGAAAGCGGATCGCCGCTCTTGAGAGTAAGGTATTTATTTGCCAGCTTGGGTCGCGTGATTTTTAAACCGGAAACGATGACGCCTCGCACATATTGCGGCTCGCCTTCGCTGACGTCATACACGACATTCACATGATGTGGAGTGCCGGTAAGTTGCCAGGAAGCGGTAAACGTCGCGGCGGGAAATCCGTGAGCATAGTAATAATTCAGCACGATGGTACGGTCGAGCCCCAGACTTCCGTCCGAGAACGGCTGACCCACGCTCGAGGTCAGGCCTGCTTCGAGTTCCGCTAGATTCACCTGCGTAACGCCTCGAATGTCTAAACGATCCACAATCCACTGCGGGCCTTCCTCGACGTGAAAAGTTACCGCGAACCGCCCAGGTATGCCTTGATACTGGCGGTCGACCATGGGAGTGATCTTGACGTCGCGGAACCCGTTGTCGCGATAAAGGGCGCTCAGAGTGTCTTGATCCTTTCGCAGGAATGCCTCGCTATAGCGGCCATGCCGCAGCGTGAAAGCCGCGGGCGCCGTAAACATCCGCTCCTGCAGCGTGTCCGCTTTGAAATAAGTATTACCGGAAACGGCCACGCGTGAGAGTTTATAGCGCGGTCCGCGGGCGATCACGTATTCGATGGTCTCGACATTTTCCTTCACCGGCTGAACCCGGAAGTCGACATCGGCGTCGTAGTAGCCTTGACTCTGGAAGTAATCCAGCAGGTTTCGCCGTCCTTCCACGAGCAGATCGTTGTCAACCGAGCGCTCCTGAAAGACTGGAACATAGCGCTTCAACAGCCGCCGCGACACCTTGGCTTCCACTGCCGTGATCTTTACCTGAGGACCTTGCGCAACGGTCAGATTCGGCCGAACGCGCAGCCGCTCCGGATCGTAATCCAGTTTGTCGAGTTCCACGCGCGCCGTAAGATGACCCTGGCTTTGAAACTTTGCAAGTAGCGATTGCACTCCCTTGCGCGTGCGCCCGTCCGTGACTTTCCGCCACCAGTGAATGAGTGGAATTCGCCAGCCGGTTATACGCGCCAACGCGTCGTCTGTTAAATTCGTTTCACCTTGGACTAGCGGCAGCTCATATTTGGCGCGTTTACCTTCCGCGATCTGAAAGGTAATGGAAACCAGTTGGCTCTTTTCGTTGGTAGTGACGCTGGGGGTGACTTCCGCTTCGTACAGTCCATTGCTTTTGAGCAGCCGCTTCAGGCTTTCTACTGCGTGTGTCACATCCTCTTGGTGAAATGCGCTTCCCAACGAAAGATTCAAAGCTTGCAGAGCTTGGCCTCGCGTAGGGGAATCCGTCACCTTGCCGGCGAGCGACACGTCGCCGATGAAGGTCGTATTCTCGGTGACAAAACGAACCACGACACCGCTGCCTGCAGCTTCCGCCTCGACGGCAATATCGGCGAAACGGCCAGTCGCGAAGAGACTGTCGATAGCATGCGCCACATCTTCGGTGCGCAGCGGCTGGCCTATTTTCAAGGGTTGGGCGCGTGCCAGATCTCTCGCATCCAGGGGCTGAACGCCCGAGAACTGTATACCGTCGATGCGTTTTCCCTCGAACTCCGAGGAGGCGGCCTGCGCTGCAAATCCGAAGGAAGCCAAGGCCCATAACCCGATCCAGACCTTAACCCCACCCATAAAGGTTAGACTCGCCAGATGCCCCTCAGTTTCATAAGCCGGGGAGATTGAGCGGAGTGGGCCCGGGTGAATGGAGGCAGTATACTGTGCAGTGGCAACTCCTAATGAAACTACTCTGCCTGCTGCCGCTTGCCGGGAGCGCCGTCCTTCTGGCGCAAAACGCTGACACCGTCCTACTAAACGGAAACATTTTGACTGCCGATCCGAAGTTTTCCACGCAACAGGCCGTGGCAGTGCGCGACGGCAAGATTATGGCGGTCGGTTCCACGGATCAGATCCGCAAACTGGCGGGTACGCAGACCCGAGTGATCGATGTGGCCGGCCGAACCGTGATACCGGGATTGATCGATTCCCACATGCACGCGGTCCGCGCGGGCTCCTCTTACGCCACCGAAACCAATTGGGCGGGCGTGCCTACGCTGGCCGAGGCCCTGCATCGCATTCGAGAGTCGGCAAAATCCAAGCCGCCGGGCGAATGGGTGATCGTCGGCGGTGGTTGGAAGCTTGAGCAATTCAAGGAAAATCGCCTTCCCACGCAGGATGAGCTGACGGAGGCAGCGGGCGATCATCCGGCCTACGTGCAGATGCTCTATACCTGGGCTTTGCTGAACCAGCGCGGCCTCGACGCGCTGAATATCAAGTCCGATGCGGACCTTCCGGAAGGCGGAAAGCTCGACCGCGACGCCAAGGGCAAGGTAACCGGTGGAATTACCGGGGGCATCGTTCCTCTGTTTGACCGCTTGCCGAGGCCGACGCTGCAACAACAGGTGGATGGCACGAAGAAATTCTTCCGTGAATTGAACCGGCTCGGCATGACGGGCGTCAACGACCCCTGCGGCAACAATGTGACGCCGGAGACGTATGACGCCATCGATAAGCTATGGCGGGACCGGGGGCTGACGGTGCGCGCGGCCTACACAATTTGCGCCTTCAACCCGCCTCATGAGCTGGAAGAATATCAAAAGTACCTGGGGCTGATGCCTATGGGTTTCGGCGACGACATGATGCACTTTAACGGCATCGGCGAGCGGATTGTATCGGCTATTTATAACGTTGAAAAGCCTAAGCCCGCCGACCTCGAACGCTTTTACCAAATTGCAAAATGGGCGGCGGGGCGCGGCTATGGGCTTACCTTCCATTGCATGACGGACGCTGCCGTCCAAGCCATTCTGGACGTTTTCGAGCGGGTGGACCGCGAAGTTCCTATCGCCAGTCTGCGCTGGTCGATTGCCCACTTGAACGATGCGTCTCCCGCCTCTCTGCGCCGCATGAAGGCGCTGGGCATGGGCTGGACAATGCAAGATAACATGTATTTCGCGGGTGATGAAACGGAGCGCAAAGTCGGCGCGGACATCGCCCGGCGCATGCCTCCGGTCGAGACGGCGCGGGAAATTGGACTGCCGGTCGGAGCGGGCACGGATGCGCATAGGGTCGCTCCATATAGCCCGTTTACAGCGTTGCAGTGGGCGCTCGATGGCAAGAGCGTGAGCGGGAAAGTTGTGCGCGGGCCGGAGGAGACACCCAGCCGGGCGAATGCGCTGCACGACTATACCCAGGGCAGCGCGTGGTTTTCCCATGACGACGATAAACTCGGATCGATCGAGCCCGGTAAGCTCGCCGACCTCGCCGTGCTTACCAAGGAGTACATGACGGTTCCAGTGGCTC
>JALYJH010000156.1 GCA_030775415.1 Acidobacteriota bacterium
ATCTTTCCGATACCGGGCCATATCGTATGAACGCGGACGTGGGCGCGACCACGCAGTTGACCAAATGGCTCACGTGGAACGTTTCGTTGAGCGATCGCTACTTGAGCGATCCGCTGCCGGGATTCAAGAAGAACGATTTTCTGTATAGCATGGGGCTGGGCTTTAGCTGGGCGCGTTAGACGCGGGGCCGGGCGCTACAGAAGTTCCGCGAGAATCCGGCCCGCGGTTTCCTTGCCGTGCTCACCTACTTCGCCGAGGGGGCCCACGCAGCCCGGGCAGCCAGTTTCGCACGGGCACCCGCGCAGCAGAGACGCTGCGCTTTCAAGCAGCGCCTTTCTCATTTTGAAGAGGGGAGCGCTCTGGCCGATTCCGCCAGGATAGTTGTCGTAGAGATATAGATTGGGCTCGAAGGTCTGGAGGCTGCCGGCAACGGCCTCGGTGATGGACACGCCCAGGTCGCGTGGATCGCACATCACGCGCAGCGAACCGACGGTGCGCAGAAGCGCTCCCAGAGCAACCAAGCCGCTGTGCTTTTCCGTAGGCGTCAGGTCGCTAAAGCGCGCGAGAAAGGCCTCCGGGAAATGTAGCCAGAAGGCTGTGGTGTGCATCTCCTGCTCGGGCATAGAGAGGTGGCCCGAGCCCACATTTTCCATGCTGTAAAACTTGATTTTCTTGAAGCCGACGATCTGCCGGTTCAGGCGCACGTCGCCGTGAGCGGCGCTGGCGCCATTCACCGCCGAGGATTCGAGCGCTTCGAGCTCCTTCACCTGCGTGTAATCGATGGCGTCCGTGAAATAATCCGAGTCGACGTGGCGGACGTAGGCTTTGCGCCCGTCGTAATCGAAGCGCTCCACCTGATACTGGCGCGCGTCGTGCAGATAAATGGCTTTCTCATGTAGCGTGGAGAGGGCGGCAGTGAAGGCCACTTCGCCGATCACGCGATGGTCCCCGGTGATGTCGATGACCAGAAAGTTATCGCTGGAAATGCTGCGCAGGCTGACGGCATCGGCGGGATAGGTATCCGAGGTCCAGTGCCACGCCCCAGAAGATGACCCGTTGGTAGCCCCACCCGAGTGGTGCAGCAGCTTGAGATCGGCAAGGAACTGGCACATTTCGCCGACATCGTGCGGCCCGAACTTTTCGCCATCGCGCACCGGCAGCTCGAAGGCAGCGCATTTCATATGGTTGATCAGAATCTCCAGGTTGTCGGGATTGATGTAGGCATGCTCCGGCGGGCGTTCAAAAAAGTATTCGGGGTGTTCGATGATGTATTGATCGAGTGGCGCGCTGGAGGCTACCAGCACCGCGAGCGCAGTGGTCTGGCGGCGTCCGGCGCGTCCGGCGCGCTGCCAGGTGGAGGCAATGGTTCCGGGATATCCGGCCATGACGACAGCGTCGAGCGACCCGATATCGATCCCCAGCTCCAGAGCATTCGTTGCCACAACGGCGCGGATATCGCCATCGCGCAACTGGCGCTCGACCTCGCGGCGTTCTTTGGGCAGGTAACCGCCGCGATAGCCGCGGACGCTGCCGCCGGGACGGTCCTCCTTTAAATAAGTGAGCAGAATTTCGGTGGCCAGGCGAGAGTTGGCGAAGACCAGGGTTTGCTGGCCGCGATCGAGTAGCTCACGCGCGATGCGGCGGGTTTCATTCAAATAGCCGCGGCGGATGCCCAGCGCTTTATTCACCACTGGCGGGTTATAAAACACCACATATTTTTCACCGGAGGGGGCGCCGTTTTCCGCAACCAGTTCGAACTCCTGGCCGGTCAGCGCCTGCGCCAGCTCGCGCGGATTCGCAATGGTTGCCGAGCAGCATATGAATTGCGGAGACGACCCGTAGAACTCACAGACGCGCTGCAAGCGGCGCAGCACATTGGCCAGATGGCTGCCGTAGACGCCGCGGTAAGAATGCAACTCATCGATCACGATGTAGCGCAGGTTCTCAAACGCTTTCGCCCACTTGGTGTGGTGCGGCAGAATGCCGGAATGCAGCATGTCGGGATTGGTGAGCACCACATTGGCGCGTTCGCGAATGGCCCGGCGGGCGTCCTGCGGGGTGTCGCCATCGTAGGTGAACGCACGAATTTCCGCGCCCATGGCGTCGACAGCGCCCTGGAATTCGGCGAGCTGATCTTCGGCCAGCGCCTTAGTGGGAAACAAGTATAGAGCGCGCGCGCCCGGATCGCCGGCAAGATGCTGCAGCACCGGCAGGTTGTAACACAGCGTTTTGCCGGAGGCCGTCGGCGTGACCACCACCACGTTGCGGCCCGCCGCGGCGTGCTCGAAAGCCTCGGCCTGATGCGAGTACAGTTGGCGGATGCCGCGCGAGACGAGCGATTGCTTGAGAATCGGCGCGAGAGCGAGGGGAAAGTTAGCAAAAACGCCGGGCTTCGCGGGCTGGCGGCGGATGGCGCGTACGGGTGAATCCGGAGCCGCCATCCATTCCTCGAACCGCGCGATGGCGCCCGCCAGCCCCGTACGCCGTGCGAGGACGCGCTCCGTATCGAGAAGGCCGGAGGGGTCCGGAAATCCTAATGTCAAATTCATGTTCGCCCTTCCTTCGCCTATGTTAGCACCGGCAAAGGGGGCGGAGAGGGGCGCGCTTAGACGCGTTGACGGACGAATTCGTAGCGTTCCATGGTGGCGGCGAAACGGGTTTGCTCTTCGCTGCGGACCACTTTACCCACGCAGCGCAGGCGAACTTCGGCGCGCGCTCCGGGCGCCTTGGGCAGTGTAATCAGATATTCAATGGATGAGCCAACTTCCACTGGCACTTTGGAAGTAAACAGCACTCCACAAGAACTCACATTGCGGGTTTCCCCCTTGCTTTTGTTCTTGACCTCGCCCGCTACGATCTCGAAGGGAAGCCGCAAGTCGAAGCGCTGGTGTTTTCGTTGTTCTGTCACTGTGATATCGAGTTTATAGAGGGGAGCATCTAAGGTCAACGCCTTAGAGTCCCAAAATAGTTGCGATTGTAATGGTACTTTTGAATTTATGGACTACGTCGTTCCCCCTGCTCCACAGCCCTCGCTGCCTGTCGTGGGCACCTCGGCGCGCTTTCCGGTGCGCCGGATCTATTGTGTAGGACGCAACTATCTGGCGCATGTGCGCGAAATGGGGCACGACGAAAAAGCGCCGCCGTTCTTTTTCGCCAAGGCCAGCGACATGATTGTCGAGGACGGCGCGACCGTGGCGTATCCGCCGCTAACGGGCAACTATCACCACGAAGTGGAGCTGGTGGTGGCGATCGGCAAGGGCGGGGCGAACATTCCGGTGGAAAGGGCGCTGGATCACGTTTACGGCTACGCGGTGGGCTTCGACATGACGCGCCGCGATTTGCAGCAGGCGGCGGCGAAGAAAGGGCACCCCTGGGAGATCGGCAAATCGTTCGATCAATCGGGTCCGTGCGGAGCCATTCATCCCGCCACCCAAATCGGCCACTTGGCGGAAGGCGAATTGCAGATTACCGTCAACGGGCAGGTGCGCCAGCAATCGAATTTGAGTTTGATGATCTGGGACGTGCCGCACATCATCAATCATCTGTCGCAGCAGGTGATGCTCGCGGCAGGAGACTTGATTTACACGGGAACGCCGGAGGGTGTCGGCGCGGTGGTTGCGGGGGATGTGTTGGTGGGCCGCATCGACAAGCTGGGCGAGTTGACGATCAAGGTGGCGTAACGGCGCGAGACGGCGGATCCGCGGGCGTCTGGTTAAGGACGAATCGGCTCGGGAACCGCGGCGCCATCGGCGCGGGGGTCAGAAGCCGCGTAATTGGTGCCGGTTTTCGAGTTGTGTAAAATCGCTTGGCCACGGCCCATTTCCTGGGTATATTCGCGGCGGATGGCGATCTGATGGCCTCGTTCGGAGAGCTGTTGCAGCGTGCTTGCGGGCACGCGCACTTCGATCGACAGGTCACAGCCGGTGGAGTTCCGTTTGGTAAAACGCGGGGCTTCGAGCGCGGCTTGCAGGTTCATATTGTAGTCCACCAGATTCGAAACGAACTGCGCATGCGCCAAGGGCTGATTCGCGCCGCCCATGATGCCGAATCCGATGTGCTGGTCGCCGCGCTCCATGAAGGCGGGGATGATGGTGTGGAACGGGCGCTTGCCTCCCGCGAGGACGTTGGGATGTGCGGGCGCGAGCGTGAATCCGGCGCCGCGGTTTTGCAGAAGGAAGCCCATGCCTTCGACGGTAACGCCGGACCCGAATTCCGAATAAATGCTCTGAATCCAACTGGTAATGTTGCCGTTTTTATCGACAATAGTCAGATATGTCGTATCGCCACCCACGGGTTGCCCGGCGGGCACTTCGCAATTGGCGTGCTTGGGATCGATGAGCGCGGCGCGTTTGCGGGCGTACTCTTTGGAAAGTAATGGCGCTAGAGGGACGTCGTAGGTATGGGGATCCGCATCATAGCGGTGCACGTCGGCGTAGGCCAGCTTCATGGCCTCGATGCGCTTGTGCATTTCGATAGGGCTGAACGCGCCGAGCGGCGTGGGCGGAGCAGTTTCCATAATGTTCAGCATTTCAAGCGCGGCCATGCCCTGGCCGTTGGGCGGCAATTCGTAGACTCGCCAGCCGCGGTAATCGATAGAGATGGGTTCCACCCACTCGGATGAGTACCCGGCCAGGTCCTCGGCGGTCATGGTGCCGCCCAGGTCGCGAGACGTCTTGAGAATGGCGGCGGCGATTTCACCTTTATAGAGCGCGTCGGGGCCGTTGTCGGCCACCAGTCGAAGGGCGCGCGCCATTGCGGGATTGCGGAAAAGATCGCCTTCGAGCGGCGGCTTGCCTCCCGGGAGGAACAGTCGCACCGACTCGGGATTGGCTTTGATGCGCGGGTGATTGGCGGGATCGGCCCAGGATTCTTGAATGGCTTCGGAGACCGGAAAACCGTCCTGTGCATACGCGATGGCGGATTGGAACAAATCCTTCCAGGGCAGCTTGCCGTAGCGCTGGTGTAACTTCCACCAGCCGTCGACCGCGCCGGGGACGGTGAAGCTGTGGATGCCTTCCTGGGGCATGGTTTTGAAGCCCTGCCTGGCCAGGAGACCCGGCGAGAGGGCGCGCGGCGCGGGGCCCGACGCATTCAGCCCTTGCAGCTTGCCGGTCCTCGCATCCCAGTAGAGCGCGAATAAATCCCCTCCCAGACCGTTCTTCATGGGCTCCACCACGGCAAGCACAGCGTTGGCGGCAATGGCGGCGTCGACCGCCGTGCCTCCGCGCGCCAGAATCTGCACCGCTGCCTGGGAGGCCAAGGTCTGGCTGGTGGCTGCAATCCCTTGCCGCGTGATGACCTGCGAGCGGCCGTAGTTGCGTCCCTGGGCGGCGAGCGGGGGGCGTGGGATCAACAGGATTGCGAGAAGCCAGCCGAGCGTTCTCATGCGGGGTAGTTTATCACCTGTATAGAAAAGTTGTATGGAATGAGGCCGTCTAAAGACGTGCGGCCCGCAGCCGATGGATTATAATAGAGGAACCATCCGCGACGATCCGCGACGGCCCTGTTGTCCGCGACACTAAGGAGAAACATTGCATGGCCATCACACGGACAGCTCCCTCTAAGCCAGCGGAGCCGAAAGCTCAGCGCGCTTCCCGGCGGCCGGTTGCTAGCGCGCCGGCAGCGGCGCCCGTGCCCGCTTTTGATGCTATCGCGCATCAAAAGGAGATCGCGCAGGTGGCCTATCGCATATGGCTGGAGCGCGCGGACCGGCCCGGATCTCCTGAAGCGGATTGGCTAAAAGCCGAAGCCGAAGTGCGCGCCAAGTACACGAGCTAGAGGCCCGCAACCTAAAGCTTCCCGCCCGCTGGTACGATATACAAAGACGTGCCATGAGTACGGCAGCCCTCCAGCCCGCAGCCGGTTTATCGCTTGCGGGACCCCGGCAGACGCAGTGGATTATCTCCCGTCGCCAGGATCTGATCTGGTTTATCGGTTCCGCGGTCATCAGCTATTTGGCCTTGGGAGCCATGTCGCTGGGGGTGGGCGTGGCCCTGATTCAGTTCATCTGGTTTTTCGGCATCGACGGTCCGCACGTGCAATCCACGATCACGCGTACTTACTTCGATAAAGAGGAGCGCGCGCGGCTAGGTTGGTTCCTATGGATTCCCGTGCCGCTGCTGCTGGCCGGACCGCTGTTTGTATGGGCGGGATACGGCTCTCTCTTCTTTTTATTCGCGGTGTGCTGGCAGCAGTTCCACATCGTGAAGCAGCATTTCGGATTTATGATGCTGTATAAGGGCAAGAACAGAGACCGCGGCGATTTTCTACTGGACCGCTGGCTGCTGCTGAGCTCGCTATTGATTCCGCTGGGCATGTTTGTGCTGCGCACGCGGCCGGTGATCATCCAGACCTTCCCGCTGGCGGCGTGGCTGCCGAAGGTGGCTGTTAGCCTGTACGTGGTTCTGGCCGCGGGATGGCTGCTGCGGCAAGTCCAGAAGCGGCGCGCGGGGCTGCCCACGAACTGGCCGAAACTGGCGTTGCTGGGAATGACCATTCCGCTGCAGTGGATCGCGCTGCTCTACGCGTCGCACTATGGTCCTAATG
>JALYJH010000157.1 GCA_030775415.1 Acidobacteriota bacterium
GTTCGACCACCATCGGGACCAGGACGGAATTCTGCATAAACTAAACTCTCCTTCACTTACGGCGGGGACGGGCGAGCAACTTGCGCTTCTCTCCCAGGGCTTTCGCCAAGTCGGCGATCGAAGTCCCCCCCAAGTAATCTATGATACGCGACCGCAGAGCTTTCCACGAGTCGTGCATGGCGCAGACAGCGCGGTCGTTGCATTCGGGGGCGCCGCCGATGCAGCGGTCGAAGCGGCCAGGGCCGTCGACGGTTTCGACGATGCGCAGCATGGAAAGGTCTTCGGCGGGGAGGCTGAGGCGGAATCCGCCGCCGGGACCCTTGTTGGATTTGAGGAAACCGTCGCGGGTGAGGTCCTGCAAAATCTTGGCGAGGAAGGGCGCCGGGATGTTGGCGTCGGCGGCGATGTTCTTGGCCATGGTGAATTCGCCGGGCGGGAGAGTGGCTAGGTGGACTAACGCGCGGAGGGCATATTCGGCGGAGCGGGAATAGATCATATAAAAATCTGAGTTTATCTGAATTGGGGATAAGCGTTTAAATTAAGTTATGCGGATCGCGGTGCTGGCGGATGTTCGCAAACACGGCTGTGATGCGGCGTGAAATCTGGGAGATATTCTGCACGGTGTGTTGAGAGCGCGCGCGACTTCGCTACGGGGCGCTCGGCGAAAGCCTAGGGCCCGGCGCGTGGCAAGAATCTTAGCGAGCCCACATTGCCAGTGGCTTGATCCATCACCGCAATGCGAATCTGGCTCAAGCCAGCCGCGGGCGTAATGCCCAATTTTAAGACCACGCCGTCGTGCAGGAGTTGTTCGCGATTTTGATCGGTGACGTCGATCTTAACGGCATTCTGGAAAGTATCGAGAATGGCTCCATTGGCCCCTTCTTGTGCGATCGCGAAATGCACCACATCGTTCCAGTGATCACTGTTCGCCGCCAAGCTAAGGTTCGGGAGATCCAGGACCAGCGCCAAAACCATTCGTCCGGCCTGGGAAGCGTCAGGCGTAAGCGACGCCGTCAGGCCCACGGCTGTCGCGTCGACAGGGCTGAGTAGTGCGTCGCGAAGAGCCGGCGACGCCGTTTGCGACGTAATGGCCGGGAGCGGAGTGGCGAAATATCCCTTGCGATAGTGCGCCGCAGCGCCCTTGCGATCTACTTTTATTTTTACTTCGTGGTAGCTGCCGTCGAGGTCTTTCTCCTCCGGGTAGAAGCCCAGCGAGTAGATGACTTCCGCGTCCTCCATTGCCTGCTTGACGGCGCCGCTGAGATCGTTCGTGTTGTAAAACGCGCGCCCGCCAGTCCAGTCGGCCAGGAGTTCCATGGTTGCAATCTCTCGAGCGCCGGTTCCGCTGTCGGGCGGCGGTAAATTGAGAGTGGAACCGCTGGCTCTCGAGATTCGCGCGGGATTCGGCCCGATTAGGCCGCGCGGATCCACCGGATATACAGCGACATTGGCGTGGTCGATGGCTGCGGCCGCGTCATTCATTAAGCCGAGGTAGCTGCCGTGCTCTATAGAGCCGGTGAGGCCGGAGCGATCGAATCCGAAGGTCAAGGGAAAGGCGCCCGAAACCCAGATAAGGTTCTTGCGCCCGGGGACTCCGGCCATGCGATTCGCGATAGCATTCATGGCTGCGACCGTAATAGCGACACGGCGGTCAAGCGCGTAGGACCGCAGGGGCTCGAAGACTTGGTCCATCAGAAGGAGGGGATCGGAGCGCGCACCCAGGCTCGTGGCGGGGGGCGTGGCGACCCTGGCTGAATCGGTCGCGGACTGCGAATCCGCGAGCAGGGCAGATGGCGTGCTGCGGTTGTTTTGGAGCGCGCGCGTCAAGCGCGCGGGGTCTTCCGTGAAATCGTGAACGATACGCAGATTGTTGCCGAGCGCATAAATCGCAATGGGGCTGGCGGGGTCGAGCGATTTCAGTAGCGTCAACAACTGTTGGCGCGCGGCGGCTTGATCCTTGAATGCGGTATTGAGACCGTCCATCAATAGCACGGTGGCGGTGACGGCAGAATCGCGCTGCCGGTCTAAACGATTCGAAAAAGTATTCGGCGGCAGCGGAGCGCGCGGAACGCGGTCATTGGCGCGAGTCACGCTAAAGGTAGCAATCTTGCGGGGCTTGCCTTTATCGAGAATCTCAAAATTGCTTTTGCTTAAATCGGCGACGGCTCCACGTTTATCGCGAACCACTACGGTAATTTCCACCAAGCGCGTGGTGACTTGAATGGGAGCCTGCGCCAAGGCCACTGCGGTCAGTGTGAATATCAGGATTTTTCGCACTTGAGGCCAGTATATTGACGCTTTTTCGGTTGGTCAATAGTATTAGCTGGATATTTATTTGGGAATTGCGGTGATGTAGTCAGTGATGAGCTTCAACTCGGCGGGCTTGAAGGGGAAGGCGGGCATGATGGAGTCGGGCGAATACTTAGACGGGTTAGCGAAGTGGCCTTCGATCCAGGAGCGTTCGCGGCGCTCGCCCAGGCCGTTCAACGCGGGGCCCAGCTCGTCGCCGACGCCATTCAGTTTATGGCAACTGGCGCAGTCATTGGCTTGGTAGATCAAGGCGCCGTCGACCGCGGTCTGCGGAGCGTTCTCCCAGGCGTCGACGGCTTTATCGTTGCGTTTGGTGACGAACGTCACCAGCATTTGCACTTGCGGATCGGTCAAGACTGCGGAGGCTTTGGGGTTGGATTTGATGTGCTCTTGGAGCCAGTCGATGGGGCGCCCGGAAGGGGCGATGGTCAGATCGGGCGCGGCGCCGGGCTTGCCTAATTCGTGGCAGCTCCCGCACTGGGCTTTGCGGAAGAGGCCGATCGAGGCCAGATTGCCGGCTGAAATTTCCTGCCAGGGTTGCACCAGCGACATGTCCATTTCGCGGGTTTCGGGAGTGGTAGCGACGGCGCGCTCCGTGAGTCCGCCCCAGAAGATGGCGGCCAGCACGACCACGCCGATGGCGCCGGTGCGCTGCCGCACCATTTTCATTTTGCCGCGGTCGATGAAGGGCACCAGCAGCAAGGCGATGATGGCGAGAGTGGGAATAATCACGGCGCCCACCACTTCGAGCGGGCCTTCAAACGATTTCAGGAATTGGAACAGGAATAGAAAATACCATTCCGGGCGCGGAATGTAGCTTAAATCGGTGGGGTCCGCCAGGTGTCCTAGCGGAACACGGGCCATAAGGGCCATGCCCATCAGCACGGCAAACCATCCGAAGATGGCGACGGTGTCTTTGGCTACTTGCTCGGGATAAAACTTCTTTTTGGGTTGAGCTTCGTCCGACGGGTTGGGAGCTACGCCGAAGCGCCGGACCAAGTAAACGTGAAGGGCGATCAGCAGCGCGGCGAGCGGTGGCAGAAGCTGCACGTGGGCTGTGTAGAAGCGGGTGAAGGTGATGACGCCGATAGAGGTGCCATTGCTGCCGAGCAAGCGGACCAGCAACGGTCCCGCGCCGGGGGCGAGAGCAGAGATTTCAGTGGTGACTACGGTTCCCCAATACGCCCGGTTATCCCAGGGCAGCAAATACCCGCTCAAACCGAAGGCCAGAGTGAGCAGCAGCAGCACAACTCCGGCGATCCAAGTAGCCTCGCGGGGTTTCTTATAGCTGCCCCACAGGAATGTCTGGATCATGTGGAGCACCACGATGACGATCATCAGGCTGGCGCCCCAATGATGCATGGCCCGCATGAAGCGGCCGGCGGTCACCTGCGTCATGATGTAGCGCAGGCTGTCGTAGGCTTGTGGCGGCGTGGGCGCGTAGTTCAGCGCCAGCAGAATCCCGGTGACGACCTGTAACAGAAATGCAAACAGCGCCACGCTGCCAAACACTTGATGCCATCCCGAGGAGGCCGGGATGTCCTCGTAAAGAAAGTGTTTGATGGCGCTCTCAACGCCCGTGCGTTCTTCCAGCCAAGCGAGGGTCCGACGAAGCATACCGGGCTAGGCCTTCCGAATCTCAGAACCGATGAGTAGCTTGCTGTTTTCCACTCGTACAGGATAGCGGTCCAGCGGGCGCGATGCAGGACCGCCCAGCACTTTCCCGTCGATCGAAAAGCGCGACTCATGGCAGGGGCAGACGAACTGGTTGCCCGACGCTTCCCAGTGATAGGCGCAACCGAGGTGAGTGCACTGCGGCGCGTAGGCCACCACGTTCTGGTCGTCGGTGCGGACGACCCAGGCGATTACCTTTTCCTGAAAGGTGCGCCAACCGTCAACACGGGTTCTCTCAAAGGTGACTTCCTGAGGCTTGCCCACTTGGAGCTGCGTCAGATTGGCCGCCTCCACGAAATTGCCTCTGGATTTCGTATTGCGCGTCACCAGAAGATAAAGCGCCGTGGGAACGCCCAAGGCGACACCCATCACGGCGCCGAGTCCGGAGATGATTGCGGTATGAAAAGACCTGCGAGTTTGCATTTCTAAAGTGTGTCCAAACTTGTTGAGCAAGAAGCGATCAATATGACGAGCCCAATCGCAATTCGTTCCTCTCGCCAGTGGCGGATTTTGTTTCACCCACAAGCTGGACTGCAGTCCGAGGCGTCCAAGCTACAATGGAGGCATCCAGGCTTGTTCTTTGCGGCCCGGATGTTCTTCCCTAAAGTATACAGGAGCCTTCCCTGAATTTCACTGTGCCATTTGTCATAACCGGGGTTGCTTTCTTGAGCGCCACTGCGGGCGTATGGATGACTTCGGTGCACCGATGGTCGCGTCGGCTGGTTCCCTTTAGCGGAGGGCTCCTAGTGGGCGTCGCTCTGTTCTGGGTGCTGCCGGAGATTGCCGATTACCTAAGCTGGTTCCACGCGTTCCTGTGGCTCGCGGCAGGTTTCGGCGCGCTGTGGTTGGTGGATCGCTTTGTGCATCCGGTGTGTCCGGCGTGTTCCCATCCGCACGATCACGATCATTGTTCGGCGGAACTTCATGGTTTTGCGCCGCCGCTGTTAATTGCTGCCGCGGTGCACAGCGCGCTCGACGGCTGGACCGTTTCGGCCGCCGATGGACCGGCGCATCTGGGGATGCCGTTTATGATGGCAATCGCGGTCCACAAAATTCCGGAGGGCTTGGCGCTGGGGGTGATCGTGCGCGCGGCGATGGCTTCGCGGCGGGCGGCTCTGGGATGGTGCTTGCTAGCGGAATCGGCGACGCTGGGGGGGGCGGGGCTGGAACTGGTCGTAGCGCCCCTCTTGGAGCCGCAAGTTCTTTACGCCTTGCTGGCAATCGCGGGCGGCACCTTCCTGTATTTGGGTGGACACGCGATTCACGGCGAGTTTCGGCGGAAGGGTGTGGCTCCTGGATTCCTGCCGGCTTTGGCGGGGATTGCAAGCCCCAGTGTGTTCCGCTTATTCCGACTGTTGTAAAAGGCAAGCAGGGTTGTATACTGCTGACAGATGAACCGCGCTCGACACATCATCGCGCTCGCACTGATCCTGCTATTCGGACCGGCGCCGGTGATGACTTTGCTGGCGCAAGCCGACCAGCCGCAGTGCCAGATGGCCTGCTGCAAGCGGGCAGGTTTTGCGCGGTCTTGTGCTTTGCACCGCTCAGCGGGCCGGGAATCCTCCGGGTTTCACGCCGCTCCTGATTGTCCGCCGGGGTGTTCACAAGTGGCCGGGGCGCCGTCTGCATTTGCGGCTGGATTTGTGCAGTCCAGCGCCGGCTTGTTCCTGCCGCAGATCGCGGCCTCAATCGCCGCAAGACCAGCCTCCGCTGTGCGCTGCATCCTCGATTCCTTCCTACATCAACGGCCTCCCCCCCGCTTCACCGCCTAAGTTGAGCTGATTCGCGGGTGCGCGCGCTGCGCACGTCTTCCGGTGGAATCTTGCAGCGTGAAACCAATTTCTATCTTTGTCTCGATTATTTTTCTATTTCCAGCGGGGATGTGGGCCGCGGTCCTGGGCTCGGTGCGCGGGGTGGTGCATGATCCCGATCATCGTCCGGTTAGCGGCGCGCAGGTGGTCGTGAAATCCAGCACGTCGGATTTTTCGCAGACCGCAACCACGGGGGCGGAGGGGGCTTTCGAAGTCACTTCGCTGCCGGTGGGCGCGTACCAGGTGACGGTGACACACGATGGGTTCAACGCGTCGGTGCAAGCGGTAGTGGTGGATTCCGGCAGCGCGCCGATTCTGCATTTTCAACTGGCGATCGGCGCGGTGAAGGAGTCCGTGAGCGTGGCGGAATCGGCGCTGGCGGTGAACGCGGAACAGATGACGCCGTCGACAATCATCAGCCGCGGTGAAATCGCCACTACGCCGGGCGCGAACCTGAGCAACAGCCTGAATATCATCACGGATTATGTGCCAGGCGCCTGGATTGCGCACGATCAACTGCACGTGCGCGGCGGACATCAGGTGACCTGGGCGATTGACGGCGTGCCGATTCCGAATACCAATATCGCGAGCAACGTGGGCCCGCAGATCGATCCTAAGGACATCAATTACCTGGAGGCGCAGCGCGGCGGATACTCGCCCGCTTACGGCGACCGGACTTATGGGGTGTTCAATGCAGTGCCGCGGACGGGCTTCGAGCGTAATCAGGAAGGCGAGCTGTTCACTACATTGG
>JALYJH010000158.1 GCA_030775415.1 Acidobacteriota bacterium
CCGCGATCCAGGAAACCTTCCCACTTGTCGAGCCACTCCCGCCACTCTCCACGATCTTTAATGCCCCGTTCATAGGCTTGGACACATTCATAAGGTTGCCCTTGCATCTAGACGGCCACTCTCTGTATCCCGAGCAAGATGCACGTTTTGCACGGAATGCCTGTCAGAATTGCCGACACAATCTCGCGGCCCCCCTCTTTCCCTAGCATTCTGAGTGGTATTTGGCTGGCATCCTAGTTGCCTTACACTTGGATCTAGACCTCGCCGCAACGGCGGCCGGAGAAAAAAATGCTTGGATGGTTGGCGGTTTTCGCATTACTCACTTTGTGCAGTCTCATGGCAATGTTGCTAGGAGGGGCCGCTGCCGTCATACCAGCCGTTTCTGCGAGTGCATCTTTTGCGTTACTTTTTGTTCTGTGTCTGCTAACGCGAGCGCTTCGCGGCCGCGCATGAGCGAGCTTGCCCATGCCAGGCAAGCCCAGCCGCGTCGTCGTCGCCATTTATTCTTCTAAGGAGGAGGCTGCCCGCGCCTATGGCAGCCTTCACTCCACATCCCCCAAAGTAGAAAGCCTGCTTCTCGCAAGCGGAGCCGAGCCACCTGCTCGCTCACGCCTGAGCCGCTACGCCCCTCCGCTCGCGGGGGAGGACGCGGTTTTAGCAGCAGCATCCCCCTCTGACATCCAATCCATTGTTAAAACTCTTCGCGGTGCCGGTGACCCTTCCATATTCATGCTTACCGGGCATGTGCCCGACCCTCCTCCTGCTAGCGATTCCGTAGCCCCCGCATCCATCGCGGAAATGGCGCGCCAATGCGCCGCGCATCGCAACCCCTCGCCGCTATTGAAAAATCAAATTCTGGCCCGCGTGCGTGATAGCGAAACCCGCCTCGAAGCCGTGCACCAGAGCTTGGCCGAAGCCGCGCGCCTGGATCACACGCTCACCGCATCCGCGGAATGGCTGCTCGACAACGCTTATCTGGTACGTACCGGAATCGCGGAAATCCGCCGCTCCCTGCCGCGCGATCATCCCCGCATCCACGCGCGCCAATACGGTTATCTGTTTGTCTCCGAGCTCGCCGCCGAACTCGTCCGCTATTCCGATCGCTGCTTGGACGAAAACAACATCTGCAAGGCCCTCATCGAATATCAACACTGGACCCCGCTCTCTATCGCCGAGTTGTGGTCCTTCCCGCTGCTCCTGCGTCTGTCCGTCATCGAATCCCTGGCTGCTTTAGTCCAGCGCGTAGACCGCGCCCAGCAGCTCCGCGAAGCCGGCTACTTCTGGGCCAACCGCCTTGCCGTTGCCGCCCGCCGCGATGACGCGGCCTTTGAGCGCACGCTCCAGCAACTGGACTCCGAATCCGTCGGCGCCGAACCCTACTTCGCCACTTCTCTCATCGAGCAGCTTCAGGACGAAGACCGTGCCCTCGCCCCCACGCAACAATGGGTAGAAGCCAAACTCGGCATGCCGCTCAGCGAAGTGGTCCGTGCCGAACACAACCGGGAAGCTGCCGAGCGCGTTTCCATCGCCAACGCCTTCGGTAGCCTGCGCACTCTCGCGCGCCTGGATTTCACGAAAATTTTCGAAGCCACCAGTCTGATTGAAGCCGAGCTGCGCACCGACGCCACTCACGCCGGCAGCGACTTCACCACCCGCGACCGCGCCCGCAAAGCGATTGAGTCCATCGCGCGGCGCAGCGCCACCAGCGAACTTGACGTAGCCCGCCACGCCCTCGCCCTTGCCCAGCGCGCGCCCGCTCAAGGACCCGCGGCTTCCGTATCTTATTTTCTGCTGGACGATGGAATCACCGAACTGGAGCGCGCGGCCGGCGCGCGCATGCCGCTGCGCATGCGCGCCATCCGCGCCCTCCGCCGCCACGCCGCGCTTTTTTATCTCACCAGCACCATCGGCCTCACCGCGTGGTTTCTCGCGCTATCCCTTACCGTCGCCTGGGCCGTCGGAGTGCGCCAGCCGCTCCTGCTGACAATCCTTGGCACGCTCGCTCTGTTTCCACTCAGCGAGCTGTCCATTCAAATCGTCAACGCCCTGGTCATTTCGCTGCTCCCCCCCACGCCCCTTCCCAAGATGGATTTTAAGGAAGGCATTCCGCCGGACCACGCCACCCTGGTGGTCATTCCGATGATGCTCTCAAGCACCGACGTGGTGCGCCAGGAAGTGGAAAAGCTCGAAGTCCGCTTTCTGGCGAATCAGGAAGCCAACGTTTTCTACAGCCTGTTCCCGGACTTCACAGATTCCCAGGAAGCCAATGCCTTCGGGGACACCGAAGTTCTCGCCGCGGCCCGCCAAGGCATCGAACAACTCAACGCCCGCTATCCCGGCAAGCGTTTTCTCCTGTTTCATCGCCCCCGCGTGTGGTCCGAAAGCGAGCGCCGCTGGATCGGGCGCGAACGCAAGCGCGGCAAGCTCGAAGATCTCAATGCGTTCCTCTGCGGCGAGGGCGATCCCTCCATCCTGTGCGTAGGCGAGCTGCCGCCTTCCATTCCCTACGTCATTACGCTCGACGCCGACACCCAGCTCCCGCCCGATACCGCGCGCCGCATGATTGAAACCGTTGCGCATCCGCTGAATCGCGTGGTGCTCGACCCCGTTACGCGCGTTCGCACCCGCGGCTTTACCATCGTTCAACCCCGCGTCAGCATCTCTCTGCCCGGCGCCACCGCCACTCACTTCACGCGCGTCTTCGCCGATACCTCCGGCACCGACCCCTATTGCCAAACCGTCTCCGACGCCCAGCAGGATCTCTTCGGCGAAGCCATCTTCCACGGCAAAGCCATCTATGACGTTCGCTCCTTCCGCGCTAGCGTCGGCCACCGCTTCCCTCCGGAAACGCTTCTCAGCCACGACTTGATCGAAGGCGCCTACGTAGGCGTCGGCCTCGCCAGCGACATTGAGCTCTTCGAGAACATGCCCTGCGACTACGCCACCTACAGCAAGCGCCAGCATCGCTGGATTCGTGGCGATTGGCAGATCGCTCCCTGGATCTTCTCTCACGTTCCCTCCTCCAACGGCTCGCTGGAGCGCAATCCTCTCAGTGTGATCAACCGCTGGCGCATGTTCGATAACTTGCGCCGCAGCCTGGTCCCCAGCGCGTCTCTTGTGCTATTGCTATTCGGCTGGCTGAACCTCAAAGCCCCCGCCGTGTGGAGCCTGGTGGTCGGCCTCGCCATCGCCATTCCCGCGGTCGCGCCTTTATTCGAACGCTTCGCGCGCTACCTGCAGGGTTCGATCCGCGGCTGGCGCGGCGCTTTCGACGAGCTCATCCGCGCCGCCGTCATGATCGCCTTCCTGCCGCATCAAGCCTGGCTGTCTATCGACGCCATCTTCCGCGTTACCTATCGAAGGTGGATCAGCCAACACCACCTGCTCGAATGGCAAACCGCGGAAAGCGCCTCGCTCGCGCACTCCCATTTCACGTCCACTATGCGGCAGATGCTGGTGGTTTCCGGATGCGCCCTCGTCCTCATGATCGTCATGCGGATTCAGAGCGTCTTTGCGCCCACCGCGCTCTTCCTCGTTTTGTGGGCCTTGTCACCGCTCCTCATGCAATGGCTCGCGCGCCCCGTCCGCAGCCATAGCCGCCGGCGTTTTCAAAGAGCCAATAACGCCTTTCTCCGCGGCCTGGCCCGCCGCACCTGGCGCTTTTTCGACGACCTCGTCGGCCCCGCCATGAACTGGCTGCCGCCCGACAACACCCAGCTATCTCTGCACATTGAAGTAGCCCCGCGCACCTCGCCCACGAATATCGGCTTCTGGCTCACCTCCGCTCTCGCCGCCCGCGACTTCGGCTATCTCACCGCCGATGATTTCTGCCGCCGCTGCACCCAGACCCTCGATACCCTCGGCCGCCTGGAACAACACGAAGGCCATATCCTCAACTGGTACGACATCCAAACGCTAAAACCGTTGGAGCCCCGTTATGTTTCGACAGCCGATAGCGGCAATCTCATCGCCTGCCTATGGGTGCTCGAACAAGGTTGCCACGATGCTATCCGCGCTCCCGCGCTAGGCCAGCAATGCATGCGCGGGCTCATCGATACCCTTTCCGTGCTCCACGAATCCTGCGGCCCCGCTACACTCGCCAGCGTCCACCTCGGCACCTTGCAGCGCCTGTTCCGCGGGAAGGCCGAAGGCCACGCCCTCATCGGCCGCCTGCGCCTGGCCGTGGCCCCGCTCCAGCAATTACGCGAAATTGAACGCGGCGCCGAACCCGCCTATTGGGCCTCGCGCCTGGAATACGAGCTTAGATCCTGGATTGAAACCGTCGAGCTCTACCTCAAGTGGATGGAGACGCTCATGCGCCCCCCCGAGGAAACGGTCCAGATTTTAGGGAGCCATGCCGCCCGCCTCCGCCGCCGCGCCGTTCGCGCCATCCCCTCTCTGCATGCCCTCGCCTCCGGCCACTCCGGCCCTGTCGATGAAATCCTGACGCGCCGCCTCGATCCCGCCCTGCCCTCCGAAGTCGCCGGCTGGCTGAACCAGCTTGCCACCGAATATCAGGAGGCGCGCACCAACGCCGCACGCTCCGTGGCGAATTTGCAGCGCCTCGCCGCCTCCGCCGAACACCTCGCCAACGGCATGAACATGCGCTTCCTCTACGACCAGCGCCGCCGTCTGTTCGGCATCGGCTATGCCCTGGGCACGCCCATCGAATTCACCAGCCATTACGATCTGTTAGCCAGCGAAGCCCGCCTGGCAAGTTTAGTCGCCATGGCCAAAGGGGACGTCCCGGTAGAACATTGGTTCACGCTGGGACGCCCCCGTACCGCCTCCGCCGCCGGCCAAACTCTACTCTCCTGGAGCGGCACCGCCTTCGAATACCTCATGCCCGTGCTCTTCACGCGCCTCTTCGACAACTCGCTTTTGGAGAATGCCTGCAATGACTCCATTCGCCGCCAGATCGATTACGGCGAGCACATGAAAGTGCCTTGGGGAATTTCCGAATCCGCCTACAGCGCCCTCGATGCCAGCCAGACGTATCAATACCAGGCCTTCGGAGTCCCGCAATTGGCTTTGAAGCCCGGACTCGCGGACGAGGGTTTAGTGATCTCGCCGTACTCCACCATGTTGGCTCTCCCCGTCCAGCCCGTAGCCGCTTTAGAAAATCTAAAGCACCTGGAAGAATTCGGCATGCTCGGTCCCATGGGCTTTTATGAAGCCATCGATTTCACCCGTGCCGCCCAGCGCGACGGCCAGCGCGGTGTCCTGGTCTACAGCTACATGGCCCACCACCAGGGCATGAGCCTGGCCGCTCTCGATAACACTCTTTACCGCGGCATCATGCAGCGGCGCTTCCATTCTGACCTGCGCATCCGGGCCTTCGAATCCGTCCTGTTTGAACGCATCCCTCTCACTCACGCCGCGTTAGAAAGAGAAACGGCCGTTGCCCCGCAGATACGGCCCGCCTCGCTTGATGAGCCCGCCGAACGCATTTGGAAAGAAGCCACCGCCTTCCCCCGCGTCCATTTCTACGGCAACGGACGCTACTCCCTCATGGTCACCAATTCCGGCGGCGGCTACAGCCGCTGGAACGATCTCGATCTCACCCGCTGGCGCGCCGACACCACGCTTGATCCCTGGGGCAGCTACCTCTATATTCGCGATACCCGTTCCGACACCGTCTGGGCCGCCACTCCCAAACCCGTCAATGGGAATCAAGGCTCCACCTCCGTTCACTTCTCCGCCGATCGCGCTGAGTTCCACCGCAACGCCTTCGGCATTGAATCCGTCATGGAAGTCACCGTCGCCCCCGAAGACGACGTCGAGCTCCGCCGCGTCACCGTCACCAATCGCTCCGTACGCTCCCGGCCTCTGGAATTCACCAGCTATTCCGAGCTGGCCCTGGCCCCGCATGCGGCCGACAAAGCGCACCCGGCGTTCTCGAAAATGTTCATCGAAACCGAGCGCACCGCCGACGACATCCTCATCGCCCAGCGCCGCCCCCGCTCTCCCGAGGAGCCGAGCGTGTGGGCCGCCCATCTCATCGTCGGCGCCCCCGGACAGATTCAATCCGAAACCGACCGCGCAAAATTCCTCGGCCGCGGCAACAGCGTCGAATTCGCCGACGCTCTTCGCCGCCCGCTCACCGGCGCTACCGGCGTCGTGCTCGATCCCATCTTCAGCCTGCGCTGCCGCGCCACCGTCGAACCCGTCTCGCAATTCGGATTCGTGCTCGTAACCATCGTGGCCAACAACCGCGAAGACCTCTTGACCTTGGCCGCCAAATACCGCCGCTCCGAATCCGTGGCCCGCGCCTTCGAAATGGCCTGGACCCGCAGCCAGCTCGAATTCCGTTACCTCAGCATTGGCCCCGCCAAAGCCCACCGCTTCCTCGAACTCGCCAGCAACCTGGTCTATCCCAATCCCTTCCTGCGCCTCCCGCCGCTGCGCATGGAACGCAATCGCCTGGGTCAATCCGCGCTTTGGGGCTACGGCATCTCCGGCGATCTCCCCATGCTCACCGTGATCATCGGCGATCCGCGCGGCATACCCC
>JALYJH010000159.1 GCA_030775415.1 Acidobacteriota bacterium
GCGCGAATCCGGGTTCGAGCTTCCGCGGCCTGCACGAATCGCTGATCAACTACGGCGGCAATAAAAATCCCGAACTCATCACCTGCTGCCACGAAGAAGCCTCGGTAGCGATGGCGCACGGATACGCCAAGATCGAGGGCAAGCCGCTCGCTGTAATGCTGCACGGGCCGGTGGGCCTGCAACATGCCGCCATGGCGATTTACAACGCGTATTGCGACCGCGCGCCCATCGTCTTGCTGGTGGGCAATGCGCTCGACGCGACGCAGCGCCGCCCTGGCGTCGAATGGGTGCACAGCGCGCCCGATGCCGCCGCCATGGTGCGCGATTTCGTCAAGTGGGACGACGTTCCCATTTCACTCACGCACTTCGCCGAGTCCACCGTACGGGGTTACAAAATCGCCATGACGCCGCCGATGATGCCGGTGCTCATCGTAGCCGATGGCGATCTGCAGGAGCATCCCATGGAGGCGCGGGAAGGCTTGCATGTGCCCAAGCTCCCCGTGATGTCGCCGCCGCAGGGCGATGCCGCGGCCGTCGCCGAAGTCGCGCGGCTGCTCATCGCCGCCGAAAGTCCGGTGCTGGTGGCCGATCGCGCCGCGCGCACGCCCGCCGGCATGAAATTGCTGGTGGACTTAGCTGAAACCCTGCAAGCGCCGGTGATCGATCAATGGGGGCGCCTGAATTTCCCGGTGCGGCATCCCTTGAACCACAGCGACAATGCGCGTGGATTGATCGCCAACGCCGACGTGATTTTGGGGCTCGAACTCGCGGATTTTTGGGGCACTGTTAATGCCTATCGCGATCAACAGGTGCGCACCTCGCGCTCCATTCTCAAGCCTGGCGCGAAGCTCATCAGCATCACCGCCGGCGACCTCTACGCCAAAGGGAACATGCAGGACCTGCAGCGTTATCCCGAAGTCGACCTCGCCATTCAAGCCGATGCCGAAGCCACGCTGCCGCCGCTGATCGAAGCCGTCAAACGCCAGCTCACCGCCGATCGCAAGCGCGCCTTCGAAGATCGCGGCATAAAGCTCGCCGCCGCGCGTCAAAAGCTTTTAGAGCAAGCGCGCACGGCAGCAGCCTACGGCTGGGACGCCAGCCCTATCAGCACCGCACGCCTCTGCGCTGAACTCTACGGGCAGATCAAGAACGAAGACTGGTCGCTCGCATCGTCTCCTAATTTTGTAAGCAACTGGCCGCTGCGTTTGTGGGACATGACGAAATCCTATCAATACATTGGCGGCTCCGGCGGCTTTGGCGAAGGCTACGGAGCGCCGTCGTCGACAGGCGCCGCGCTCGCCAATCGCAAGCATGGGCGCATCACCGTCGCCATTCAAAACGACGGGGACCTCATGTATTCGAACGGCGTCCTATGGACCGCCGCTCATCACCGCATCCCTTTACTGAGCGTCATGCACAACAACCGCGCCTATCATCAGGAAGTGATGCACGTAGAGCGCATGGCCGCGCGTCATCAACGCGGCGTGTCCCAAGCCGGCATCGGAACAAAACTCACCGATCCGAATATCGATTACGCCAAGGTCGCGCAAGGCATGGGCGTCTTCGCCGAAGGGCCGATTACCGATCCCAAGGACCTGGGCCCCGCCCTTGCACGCGCGTTGGCGGTGGTGAAGCGCGGCGAGCCCGCATTGGTCGACGTGGTCACGCAACCGCGCTAATCAGGGCGAGGTTTCAACAGGCTGATTCGATTCCAGCTCGCGAAGCGCAACGGCTGGCGCGGTGGAGAATGCAGATGAGTCAGTAACGCTGCGCGGGTTGAAGTGGCCTTCCTCCACCCAGGCAACCACCAAAGTCCCGCCGAATAAAGGATGCAGCAAAGCCAGCGGCGCGAGCGGCAAAATGTAGCGCTTGGATTTAAAAAGCGCTTCGATGACGCCGCGCACCGGGCGGCTGCGCGGCACGGTTCCCGCAACCTGCGGAATGACGAAAGCCGCGAAGTGCAATTCAGGATGACGCTTGCTGTAGCGCACCAGGCATTTCGCGGCCTGCTTGGGCGTCATGATGCCCACGTCGCTCAGGCTGCGGTGAACGATTTTTGGAAAGTAAAAGTTGAGCGCCTGGCGGGCGAAGTCCGCGCAATTGTGAAACAGCAGCTTGAAATGATTTTCGTTAGGGCCGGAGTTGAATGCCTGAATAAACGCGTCGTCCTGATCTTCGTCGGTTTGGATTCCAAACGCATAAATCGCGCGGTCGTAGGCGGCGCCAATCAGTTGGATCCAATCCCCGGGGGGAGCGCTGCCGTCGCGCTGATCGGGAGCGATGGATTCGAGGTAGCGGCGGCGGTATTGATCGCGCAACACGGCAACATCCTGGGGAGTTACTTCGCCGGGAATCTGATCGACTCGATCGACGGCGTAAAAATAGGGGACGACCGGCGTTGCCATCCAATCGTAGTTGCCAGCGCGATGGTAACGGCTGATCACCACTCCTGGCTCACCCTGGGCGCAGCGGCGCAAGGTGACTGGAGTTTCGGCGCAAATGCGGGAGAGATAAATGGCGGCGTGTCCGGTGGGAGTCATACCGCCGAAAGTGCCGAAAGGCTCTTCGAGTAACAGCGTGACGTCAGCGCGGGCGGCCGCGCTCAACAGCATTCCAGCTAGCAGAACTCTCCACAACATGGCTCTCTCTCCGAGCAGAGACCTCGCGGCGGCTAGCAGCCGGACCGCGAATTTCAACCTCGCTTTATTTTACAATTTTCGAGCGGATCAGGGATTCAACCTGATTCCATACTCGCGGATCGGATTCTATCTCGATGTGCGGCTTCATAAAAAGCTGCGCGTACCAGGGATATCCGTCGCAATTCACCGGCTGGTTTTTGTAGTCGAACTGAAAATTTCCCAGGATCTGGGTGCGCAGGCGGTCAGATGCCTGGATGAGCCGGCGCCCGTGGAGGAAGCCATTCAGTTGGAAAAAATTGACGGCTTGCGCGACATTCGCGGGGATAAGGCGGTCATTCTCGCCGAACTTTTTCACGCTGTCCACTTGAATGGTGAGTAAAACCGGGATGCCGTTCTGGCCGAGGGCGCGCGCCAGGGTGATGGCTTCCGACGCTCCCCAACTGTGGCCGTAAAGGACAATCCGGGCAAGGTTTTTCTCCTGATCCGACAAGATTCCGTTTTCGTCAGAGTCGAGCGATTGCAGGATGGATTGGTACGCTTGCCTTCCTTCACGATTCGCAAATATGTTGACGTGCATGCCGGCGGGGTTTTCGGTTCGCAGATGATCGGCCATCTGCACTTCTTTGTGGATCGTGTCGTTTTGGTGCACAAAGCCTCCCACGAAGCCGACCACGATGACGGCGGGGATGGGCGGAACTGCTTGGGCGCTGGCGGCGGCGCGGCAGCACACAAAAGAGAGGACGGCAAACAGCAACGCTAGCCAACCGCGGCGGACGGCGGTTGGTTGCGAGGAGAGATTCATTGGGTTTTAGATCAGGGATGAAGCGTCAAAGTGGCTTTGCCGGCGGCTCCGGCGTAGATCAGTTCTATGGAACGGATGTTGTCGATCTTACCCCCGTGCTCGAAATAGATCAAGCCGGCTTCGGGCAGCTGGCGGTCGCCTTCGGGCAAAGAGGCTTTGAGAATCTTTTGTTCCATGGCGCGCTTCAGCTCGACGGGAACGTGAAACACCGGCGGCGGTCCGGAATCGTTCTGACCTCCTCCGCCTCCAGTACCGATGCCGCCTTTGGATTTCTTGGTCTCCGGAGGAGCCAGATCTTCCCATGCGGGATCTTTGGCATTTTTGGAAACCAGGCCGTAGGGCTGGGCGGGCGAGGGCACTTTCTTGCCATTAATGCGGATAGAAAAGTCCTCGTGAGAAAGTTTGACGCGAGATTCGGGGGGGCCGAAGACGCCTACTTCGACGACCACGTAGTCGGCGGTGGAATAAATAGTTTCAGGGGTGGCGATGGAATGTCCGGTGAACTCGGCGGCGATGGTGATGGGGCCGGCCGGGGCTTGCGCCTGATAATCTCCGGGGGTGGCGCGGGGAGCAATCGCCGCCGGGTCGCGCGCGGGAGTTTCTTGGGCGGGGGCGCTAGCGGCGAAGATCGCCAGCAAAATCGCCGCGGCCATCGCTTGCGAGGGAAGTTGCATCTCCTACACAATCTATCACGCGTCACGAAGCAGTACGCGGGGCACGGCCGCGAGGGGACATGGCGTGCTTCTCCCAGCGAGCAGCTTTTGCGACCATTGAAGGGTGAAGATCCGGCGGGCGGAAAAGGGCGACATGGCTGCGATTCGCGGGTTGATCGGGCTGTTTCCAGGGCATTTGGTGCAGAAGAACTTGCCGCGGGCGACGTCATTTTTTGTGGCTACGACGGCGGATAAGATTATCGGCTGCTGTGCCTTGCAGTTTTATTCGAAACGATTGTCCGAGGTGCGGAGTTTGGCGGTGCATCCGGATTACCAGGAGCAGCGCGTGGCGGCGAGGCTGGTGGAATGCTGCACGGAGCGCGCACGGGAGCTGGGGATTAAAGAATTGTTTGCGGTGACGAGCCGGACTTCATTTTTCGGACGGCTGGGATTTGCTCCTTTCCGGCGTGAGAAGACCGCCATGTTTTTGGATTTGGGCGGACACACTTCGGCTGAGAACGAATGAAGATCGATCAAACACAATCGTCTCGCGGTGGGCTGCTTTTGAGGGCAACCCACCGGAGTGGTGAAGGTCATGGACGGCTTGCTGGTCTTTGAAAAGTGACTGAATGAACCAGTTTTCTGCTCTCTCCCATTTCCTTCCGCGGCAATTTTTAACGATCACCAGAGAATCGATTCTCTCCTGTCCCGCCCTCTCCACAATGTTTCCAGGGCGGCTAGCCCATCGCTTTCGCAACGGGCGCGGATACCAACTTAACTACGACGATCGGCCTGGCCAGGCTCCTGATCGCATTATGCACCGGGGTGGTGGAAGGGCAGGGAGAAGAAAATTGGGATGTCAATGTAAAGGGCGGGAATAGAAGTTGGGGTGGCGGGTTAACGGCAGGGCGAGGCGAGCTCCGGAGGCGGGGAAACGGAAGCCTGATACGCTGATTTGGGAGGCTGAGGGCGCGCGCAAAAATTCCGCCCGCGCCCCGACGCGACCCGGATTTTCTGGTGGGCAAACCGGTAACAGTTCTGTCCTAAGTAATGAATTCCGCTTCACCTTCGCAACTGTATCGAGTACTCTGACATCAAGACGATATGCGGCTCCGACCTTTCACTCTTTTGACCCTTGCGTTCTTGGCGGCTAGTCTCCTTCCGGCGCAGCCTCCTGCCGATGGCGGGCCGGAGCCGCAGGCGGGCGCGAGTCAGCCTGGCGAAGATCCGCCCAGCCGCGCGGCGCGCCTCAGCTTTCTCACGGGCACGGTTTCGTTTCAGCCGGGCGGAGTGGAAGATTGGGTTCCGGCGGCGCTCAACCGTCCGCTCACCACCGGTGACCAGCTATGGACCGAAGGCGGGTCGCGCGCTGAACTCAACCTGGGCTCGGCGGCGCTGCGTCTGAACAGCCGCACCAATTTCACCTTTCTGAATTTGGATGACGGCATCACGCAGGTGCAGCTCTCGAGCGGAACTCTGAGCGTGCGCCTTCGCCGCTTGGATGATCGTGAAACCTTCGAGATCGATACTCCGCAGATTGCCTTCACGCTGCAGCGGCCGGGCGAGTACCGCGTGGAGGTGAACGAGCGGGGCGACGCCACTCTGGTGACTGTTCGCGCCGGGCAGGGCGAAGCAGTGGCCGGCGATCAGACGCAGCCCATTTACGCGCGGCAGCAGGTGCGCGCCAGCGAAACCGGCAATGCACCGTTGGTGTTCGACGAACGCGACGCTCCGGTGGCCGACGGCTTCGATAACTTCTGCATGGATCGCGACCGCCGTGAGGACCGTTCAGAATCCGCGCGCCACGTTTCGCGCGAAATGCCGGGCTACGCCGATCTGGACGCGAATGGCGTATGGCGTGAAGACCAACAGTACGGCTGGATTTGGGCGCCGCGCGTCGATCCAGGGTGGGCTCCGTATCACGACGGCCATTGGGCGTGGATCGCTCCCTGGGGATGGACCTGGGTGGATGACGCGCCTTGGGGCTACGCGCCGTTCCACTATGGGCGCTGGGCCAACGCCGGCGGCGTGTGGGTATGGGTGCCGGGACCGCCCGCGGTGCGTCCCGTCTACGCGCCGGCTTTAGTGGCTTGGGTCGGCGGGCCGCGCCTCGGCGTGAGCCTGGCGATTGGGGGCGGCGCGGCGGTAGGTTGGTTCGCGCTGGGACCGGGAGAGATTTGGGCGCCCGCCTATCGCGCCAGTCCGCGCTATTTCACTCAGGTGAATATCAGCAATACGGTGGTGAGCCGCAACGTGAACATCACCAATGTGTATACCAACGTTTACGTGAACCGGACCGACACCAACTTCACTTATGTGAACCGCAACGTGAACGGAGCCGTGACCGCTGTTCCGCAGAACGCCATGGTGACGGGACGTCCGGTGGCGCAAGCCGGCAT
>JALYJH010000160.1 GCA_030775415.1 Acidobacteriota bacterium
CTCTTTATATTCGCCGAAGACTTTGCGGAGGCGGTCGGAAATTTCGCCTACTGTCGCCTGGGAGGCGCAGGCGGATAGGATGTGGGGCATTAGGTTTTCGCTGGTGCGGGCGGCTTTTTCTAGGGACTCGAGAGACGCGGCGTGGGGGAGTGGGTCGCGAGTGGCGCGGAGTTGGCGGACCCTTTCGATTTGGCGGCGTTCGATGGATGGGTCGGTTTTGAAAACTACTGGGGAGGAGGGTTCGGATTCTTGGAAGCGGTTTACGCCTACCACTATGGCTTCGCCGGATTCTACCTTTTTCTGGTATTCATACGACGCGTTTTGGATTTCGCGTTGGATGAAGCCTTCTTCTATGGCTCTTAGAGTGCCGCCCATTTTGTCGATGCGCGCGATGTAGGATTCGGCTGCGCGTTCGATTTCGTCCGTTAGTCGCTCGATGTATTCGCTGCCGCCTAGGGGGTCGGGCACTTGGGTTACGCCGGTTTCATGGGCGATTACTTGTTGGGTGCGCAACGCTAGCTTCGCGGCTTCGGAGGTGGGGAGGCCTAGGGCTTCGTCTCTCGAATTGGTGTGGAGGGATTGGGTACCGCCTAACACGGCGGCTAGGGCTTGCAATGCTACGCGGACTACGTTTACTTCGGGCTGCTGCGCGGTTAAAGTCGAGCCGGCGGTTTGGGCGTGAAAGCGGAGCATCATGGAGCGGGGGTCTTGGGCGTGGAAGCGGTCCTGCATGATTCTTGCCCAGAGGCGGCGGGCGGCGCGGAATTTGGCTACCTCTTCTAAGAAATTATTGTGGGCGTTGAAGAAGAAAGAGAGCCTCGGAGCGAAGGTATCGACGTCGAGGCCGGCGGCGATGGCGGCTTCCACGTAGGCGATGGCGTCGGCTAGGGTGAAGGCGACCTCTTGCACTGCCGTCGAGCCGGCTTCTCTAATGTGATAGCCGCTGATGGAGATGGTGTTCCATTCGGGAACTTCGGTTCCGGCCCAGGCAAACAGGTCCGTGATGATGCGCATGGCGGGGCGCGGGGGATAGATGTAGGTGCCGCGGGCGATGTACTCCTTAAGAATGTCGTTTTGAATGGTCCCGTTTAGTTTTTTGGGATCGGCGCCTTGGGCGCGGGCTACTAGGACATAGAGTGATAGGAGGATGGTGGCGGTTGAATTAATCGTCATCGAGGTGCTGATTTTTTCCAGCGGGATTTGATCGAACAGCAACTCCATGTCGGCAAGGGAGGCGATGGAGACGCCTACTTTGCCGACTTCGCCGGCGGCCAGGGGATGGTCAGGGTCCAGGCCCATTTGGGTGGGGAGATCGAAGGCGACGGAGAGTCCGGTGGTGCCTTGGGAGAGCAGGTAGCGGTAGCGCTGATTGCTCTCTTGGGCGCTGCCGAAGCCGGCGTACTGGCGCATGGTCCAGAGGCGGGCGCGGTACATATCCTTATAGATGCCGCGGGTGAAAGGGAACTGGCCGGGACTTTCCATTTACGCAGCGTCAGTCATGAACGGGTAATTTTGCGGGCGCGCAGGAAGGAGGAGACGCCGAAGTAACCCATGACCAAGCCGAAGAGCGCAGGGAGAACGATGCGGAAGAGGCTTTCGATATCGCCCTCGAAGTTGCGCACGGCGCGAATCACGTAGAACCCGGCCACCACGGCGATGACGATGAACAGAAAGCCAATGACCTCATTCCAAAGGGCGTGGAGGGGGCGGACAACGCCGGGGACGACGTGGCTCAGGAACTTGGAAATCACGCTGCCCATCGGTTTCATCCTAACAGACGGGGCTGTAAAACGGCTCGAAAAACCGGTTACTCCGGTGAGATGATGTTATGCTGTAGACGGCAGGAGAAAGACGCACGTGGACGACCGCCTCAAAGATCTGATGAAGGAACTTGGCGACGCCATTAATGAGTCCCTTTCCGATTCGGACCGCATCGCGGCGGCGATTGGCGAGATCAAGCGCGCGGGCTACGACGTGTTCCTGGTGCTGGAAGCGACGATCGGCTTCAACAAGCGCGAGGATAACGAGGACGATTCGGCGGAAGAGGGCGAGACGGTGGAGTTAGAGTCTACGCCGGAATCCGGGCGACGCAAGCTGAGCAAGATCAAGCTTACTTCGCAGGATCAGAAGTTTCTGCGCGCGCTGAAGATTTCGATCGACGAAGAGAAGCACTAGCGCCCCCGCGGGGCCTTGCCGCCCGGCTCCTTTCTCGACATTTAGAATAAAAACGTGAAGTATCGGACATTAGGCAAATCCGGAGTGGAAGTTTCGACAGTCGGGCTGGGCTGTAACAACTTTGGGATGCGTATCGATCTGGAGGCCACGCGCAAGGTGGTTGCGAAGGCGCTGGACCTGGGGATTACGCTGTTCGACACGGCCGATATTTACGGGGGAATGGGCGGGTCGGAGACGATGCTGGGGCAGGTGTTGGGGGAGCGGCGCAAGGATATTGTGCTGGCCACCAAGTTTGCAGGGCCGATGGTCGAGGGGCGGACGCGGCGGGATGCATCGAGGCGGTATATCATGTCGGCGGTGGAGGCTAGTTTAAAGCGCCTGAAGACCGACTGGATCGATTTGTATCAATTGCATTTCGCGGATCCGGTGACGCCCATGGAGGAGACGCTGGGGGCGCTCGACGATCTGGTGCATCAGGGAAAGGTGCGTTATATCGGTTGCTCGAATTTGCCGGCGTGGCAGATGGTGGAGGCGCAGTGGATCTCGCGCGAGCGCGGGCTGGAGCGTTTTATTTCGGCGCAGGATGAGTATAGCCTGCTGGTCCGGCAGATCGAGGCAGACAAAATTCCGGTGGCGCAGGCTTACGGCATGGGGATCCTGCCATACTTTCCGCTGGCGAGCGGATTACTGACCGGCAAGTATAAGCGCGGGAGCCAGGCAGAGGCGGGGACTCGTTTGGCTTCGATTCAACGGTTGGCGGAGCGGTATTCGACGGATACGAATTGGGCGGTAGTGGAGCAACTGGAGGCATTCTGCGCGAAGCGGGGGCGGACACTGCTGGAACTGGCGTTCAGCTGGCTGCTGGCGCGGCCGGCGGTGGCTAGCGTGATCGCGGGAGCCACCAAGCCGGAGCAGTTAGATGCGAACGCGAAGGCCGTGGGGTGGGCGTTGACGCCGGAAGATCTGGCGGCGATCGATGCGATGCCGCGGGGGCATGTGACTCCGCTGTAGGGTGTTCATACGGGGTAATACAAATGGGTGGTTACCGCATTCTGGTGGTGGTGTTGAGCATGGCACTCCCGTGCGCGGCGCAGACGACGGCGGAAGAGGCGCGGGCTCTGGCTGCTTATCCTTTAACGATGGATCATGTCACAAGGCACTATCAGGCCTTGATGGATCTCACGCGGCAAGAGCAGGAAGACGCCGGCTTACGGCGTGAGGTGCAGGGGTGGTCCGGGCTTCCGCTCGAGCGGCAAATCCAACTCTATGAAGACAACGCAAAGACGGCGGCTATTTTGAAGGCTCACGAGATCACGCCACGCGATCAGGTGATGACGCAGACGGCGCTGGTGGCGCTGATGACTGCGCTGCCGGCGATCGAGCAAAAGAAAAGCCCGAATGCAAAGAATAGACTGCAATTCAATGCGTCATCGGGCGAGCATGTGAAGTTTTATCACGAGCACCAGGCGGAGATCGGCAAGCTGGGGGCCGAACTGGTGGATGTTGCGTTGGGGAAGAAGTAAGATTAAGTACCGTTGCAATCCGCACCCGGGAAGGTGAAGCGCGGGGATCCGCACTTGACTTACCTGGCGATTGAGCGTTTTCTCAAAGCCAGCCAGAAACCAGTATTGATCGAGCCCGGCGAAGATCCGTTTGCGCTGGCGGCGGATTGTTTTGCGATCAGCGAACGCGCGTCCGGGATCACGATTGAATGCTGGAATGAGAAGCGCACTTTGGCTCGAAGGGTGAGGGCGGTGCGCGTCGAGCGGCCGGGGCGGCTGGAACTTGAGGTGGAGCATTTCGGGGGGCAGACGGGTGCGTTAACGCTAGTGGACCTGGACCGGGAAACGCATAGGGACGCGGCGCGGAAAGGCGCGCGGCTGAAGTATCGCGAACGGTTCCGGCAGTCCCTGCAACGGCAATTTCCGGAGTGGCGCGTGGTGGAGCTGAGCACCGAACAGGATCTGCATAACAGTTTTTCTCCGGCTTATCCACGGGCGCTGCTGCGACGGGGGACGACGGCGCTGGCGGCGATTGGGATCCCGGAAAGTTCCGCGGCTCCGGCAAATGCGCTGAGCTTTGGACTGATCTGGCTGGACTATTTACGGAGGCGGGAGCCCAAGCTGGGGGTGGAGGGGTTGGCTATTTTCGCGCCGGCGGGGACGGAGCATTCGTTGTGCCACCGGGTGCGATTTTTGAATGCGGGGCGCGCGCGGTATTTGATTTTTATCCATGACGCGAGCGGCTACGAACAACTGGTCGAGCCGGGAGATTACACGAATCTAGATACGAGGCTAAATACCGGCGGGAGGCCCGCGCGAGCGCCGCGGGCAGGGCAGCCGGAGGCGTGGCTGGAGACGCGGGTACGGGCGGATATTGAATCTCTAGACGCCACGCTGCTCACGCAGCCGGTTTACGGGCAGGTAGCGCAGTTTGCGGGGGGCGATCGCGGGATCGTCGATCTGCTGGCGGTGGATCGCAACGGGCGTCTGGCGGTGATTGAGCTAAAGGTGGATCAGGATATCCATCTGCCGCTGCAGGCGCTGGATTACTGGATGCGGGTCAAATGGCATCTGGATCGCGGGGAGATCGCGGCGAGCGGGCATTTTACGGGGATCGCGCTGGCGGCGGAGGCTCCGCGGCTGCTGCTGGTGGCGCCGGCGATGGAGTTTCATCCCTCGAACGAAACGGTACTAGGCTTTTTTTCCGCGACGGTTCCCATCGAACGAATCGGTTTAGGGGTACAATGGAGGCAAGAGCTCAAAGTGATGTTTCGGGCTCTAGGGAACACGTATTCCGGCACGTATACTGGCAAACCATGGCCCTTGCAGTCCTCCGCCAAATCAAGCAGGCGCTCGCGACCCTGAATCCTAGGGATCTGAGAGAATTAGCCGGCGGTCCCGTCAAAGTGGGACTCATTGCTCCCTCCGCCGAGGCGTTGGGGCAGATGGAAACCTATTTCGCACCCTTTCATTTCTCTCCGGAGCGGCGCGCGGAGGCGGCCAAGCTATTGATTCGAGGGGGCGGACCAGGCTGCGATCTGGAAATCTACGACGCGTCGATTTTGCGGCCGGCGAAGGCATTTTCCTTCGATCCAGAATCGCCGGAAAACTGCGTGAGGCGGATTTTGAAGGCTCGGGAAGACCTGGCGTTGCCGTTGGCCCGCCACCTTTATCCGTTCCGCAAGCCGGCGATTCATCGCATGATACGGTCGATTGCAAAAGAAAACGCGCTGTTCTGTTTGACGACGGCTCTGCCGGACGTTATTCCGAGCCTGGCGATGATTCCGTGGGCGGCGGGCGAATTTGCTTCCGACACCGCTTTCCTGACGATGAACCAGATCCGCATGGCCTTCCTGATAGCCGCGGCGAGCGACCGGCCGCTGGGATACCGCGAACAGCGGTCTGAAATTGCTTCGATCGTGGCTGGCGCCTTTGGGTGGCGGGCATTGTCGCGCGAGCTGATCGGCAAGGTTCCTTTCGGCGGTGGACTGATTCCGAAAGCGGGGATCGCCTACGCGGGGACGTTCGCGGTGGGGCTCTCGCTCGAGCGCCTGTATCGCATGGGCTATGGATTTACGCGCGCGGAGCGGCACGCGGTCTACGAAGAAGCTTTCGAACACGGTAAGCAAATCGCCAGTATGCTGCTGGCGAATTTCCGCCACAGCAAAGCTAGCTGAAACGCGCCGCTCTGGGGCGGCATCTACAGGCAATAAGGGAGGGGCTATTTCATGCGCTATTTGAGCGTTTTGTTGTTGCTGGCGAATTGCGGGCTGGCGGATACGGTCATGTTCCGCGACGGGCATCAAGTGAGCGGCTCGTTTTTGGGTGGCGATTCGCGGACGATACGGGTCGCGGTGGGTGATCGCGTGGATACCATTCCGGTGGCTGATGTGGACCGGATTATGTTTGGTGACGGCGACCGGGCGTTTTCGGCTCCTGGACTGCGCTACCCGCCAGAAGAGCGCAGGGCGGAAGCGCCACCGCCGCCTCCTCCGGCGCGCCGCGATCGCGACGACTTTGACGGGCCGATGATTCCGTCGGGAACCGTGTTGACGATTCGCATGATCGATAGCGTCGACTCCGAGCGCGACCGCGTGGGGCAAACCTTCAACGCGTCGCTCGATGAGCCCGTGCTGGATCCCAGCGGGCGCACATTGGTGCCGCGCGGGGCGGACGTGGTGGTGAAACTGGTTGACGATCAGCAATCGGGCAAGATCGAAGGGCGCACGGTGTTGACGCTGGATATTATGTCGCTGCGGGTGGACGGGCGGCAGACCGATGTCGACACCACGG